>JBBRXJ010000046.1:0-27779 GCA_038248505.1 Bacteroidales bacterium | reverse complement strand
CTAATCTTTCCCTTATCTAAGAACAATAATAGTTGATTAAGAATCGGCTGTCCGGTAAAATTTGTACTTTTACTCATGGTTTTTTTTGTTGTGTAGTTACTCCTAAGATAACCATCTGGGTTGGTCCTAACCGACCAACCCACTTTTTATTTTTTTACCGGACAACAGTGATAATTAATGTATGTTGTAATTGAAAATAAAATCTATTCGATTGGTATGTTATTAATCAATAGTTACTTATCATTGCTTTTAAAGTCAAGCATTCCCTTTTGTATGTCAGATATCTTTATGTAATCGGATGCATTTAAACGCGAAATTCATTACTTTAGCAGCAATGAATACAAGTCAACCACTAGCAGATAGAATGCGTCCGAATACGCTCGATAAATATGTCGGGCAGCAGCATCTAGTGGGTGAATTAGGCGTGTTACGTAAGGGTATTGAGTCTGGAAATATTCCTTCATTTATTATGTGGGGACCACCGGGGGTAGGTAAAACCACGCTTGCTCGCATAATCGCAAATCAACTTCAAAGGCCATTCTATATTTTAAGTGCAATAAATAGTGGTGTAAAAGATATTCGAGAGACGATTGAGAAAGCGCAGAAACATAAGTTTTTCAATAAACCAGGCCCTGTTATGTTTATTGATGAAATTCATCGTTTTAATAAGTCTCAACAAGATTCATTGTTGGCTGCAGTTGAAGATGGAACCATTACCCTTATTGGAGCAACAACTGAAAATCCTTCATTTGAGGTGATTTCTCCATTGTTATCTCGCTGTCAAGTATATATCCTTAAATCGTTTGAGAGTGCTGATCTTATTTTAATCCTAAAACAAGCAATCGGATATGATGTTGAATTAAAAAATACTGAAATTATACTTCAAGAAACCGATGCGCTTTTGCGTTTTTGTGGAGGCGATGCTCGTAAATTGCTGAATATATTAGAACTTGTAGTTGTTTCAGAACAAGATACACAAGGCTTGGGAAAGCCAATTATTATCACAAATGAATTGGTTGTTAATAAGCTTCAGGAAAATATTGCATTATATGATAAAAATGGAGAACAGCATTATGATGTTATTTCAGCTTTTATTAAATCAATGCGCGGTAGTGATCCAAATGCTGCTGTGTACTGGCTTGCTAGGATGTTAGAGGGGGGAGAAGACCCTAAATTTATTGCTCGACGAATGCTAATTCTTGCGGCCGAAGATATTGGTTTGGCTAATCCAAATGCTCTATTAATTGCAAATAGTTGTTTTCAGGCTATTGATGTTATTGGAATGCCTGAAGCTCGTATTATTCTTTCTGAAGCCGTAATTTATTTAGCAACATCTGCAAAAAGTAATTCGGCTTATACGGCCATTAATGATGCTTTGAGCTTGGTGAAACGTACTGGGGGAGTTTCTGTCCCCTTGCATTTGCGAAACGCACCTACGCATTTAATGAAGGATATTGGCTATGGCAAAGATTATAAATACGCACATGATTTTGATGGAAACTTTATTGCCGATAATTTTATGCCTGAAAGTATGAAAGGGATACGTCTGTTTGAGCCAGGTAATAATCCGCGTGAAACTGAAATTCTTAAAAAGCTTCAGGAGCAATGGCGAAAATTATACGGATATTAATGTTATTTATGACTTATTAATTCTGTATTTTGTGTGAATTATTTATTGTTTTAAACAGGATTCGTTTAAGCAATAATAATTGAAAAGGTAAAAAATGCCGTTAGCATTATAAGAATTGGAGTGGCAATGGTATTGGCTTTTATAATATCTGTTTTTGCATAAATAAACATAAATACCCATGAGCTAATCAGCCAGCCCCCATAATTCATCATTGGTACTGCAATATGTGCCCATTCCCATAAACCAAATTTTATTGCAAAAGGCTCAATAAGCAACAGATCATATACCGTAAGTATTAGTGCCCCCGTTGAGCATAAAGTCCAAATACTGAGTTTATAACTTAACAGAAAAAAATAAACACAATAGCTGAGAATAAACCAATTCAAACCTATTATTAAAGGTGTTTTAAATAGTTGAATACCGAGTGTTCGGTTGTACCAATAGTTTCCAAATGGATAGCCAGTATTGACTCCCACAATTTCTATTATTAATCCACCAATAATAATTCCGCAAAAAATCAAAATGCTTTGCAGATTCATTTTTTCATGATAAAACAAAATAGCAATTGTGCAAGCAATTAAAAGGTAGGGAGTTTTTGATATAAAAAAGTCTCTTGTCTCTGTTTTAAATAAGCCAATTAAGCCTATTAACATTATGACGCCTAGAGTTATTTGTAACCCAATATTTACTGTTTTATTCTGTCTTAGTATTTGCATTATTTGCGAGAATTAGTAAAAATTGCTTCGATGTGATTTAGTTAACAATACCGTATAGTATGATTTCTCAAAAAAAAAGAAGCATAAAAAAATTATAAACAAAATATATTTTGTTTATTTAATTATGCATAATCTTATTCATTTATTGAATTTAGAACTCTTAAACCAGTTCTAAATTCAATAAATACTGTTTAATTAAATATACACACAAAGATAGGCGCAATCACTGCTTGCTTTTACTTTAAAACGATTGTCTTTTTCAACTCTAAAAGTGCTTCCTTTTTCATATTTCATCCAAAGGGTTTCACCAGGTAGTAATACGTCTAAATCGCCTGATATAATTGTCATTAGTTCAATTGTTGCAGTGCCAAATTCAAATTCACCAGCGGCAATTACACCAACGGTTGCATTTCCTTCATTGTTATGTAAGCTAATGGACTTTACTTGTCCGTTAAAATATTCATTTATGTTTAGCATATTGTTTTATTTATTTTATGCAAAATTACCAAATCCTTTTAAATATGCTAAGACTTGTACATCTTATTTGATGTTTATTTTACGAATATGAATATCATTTATCTTTAAATTGTTAATTTCGTTATATTATGAATAAGGAGTTACCCAATGGATGCGTGGATGCTTGTATTGGCTGTCGTCATCGATCAATGACCGATGTTGAAAGTTATAATCAGAAAATGAATTATCTAAAACGTATTTTACAACCTTATGCGGAGAGTATTCAAGCTATAGTGCATGTTGATAATCATGCTCGTTGGGGATATCGCGATAAGGTTAGTTTAAATACATCCTTTCTTAGCGGTAATTGGCAGTTTGGACTCATGAGGCGGGATGAATTTATATCTATTCCTAAATGTCCAATCCATTCTCAACGAATTATTAATATAATTGAGCTTCTTACGACTGCTCTTCCACCCTATGCTTTTTTCCCTATGCATTATTTTGTACTGTCAGGTGCTCAGCTTACGCTTGTATTGAAAACAAAAAAATATCCGAGTATTGATTGGTTAAATGAAGGTATACGAAAATCTTTAGAAGATATTGGAATAGAAGGATTGTGGCTGCATCTGAATCCATCTGCAGGTCGCCGTATGTTCGAAAAAAATGGCTGGCATTTAGTTATGGGGAAGTTTAACTCTATAGATGAAACGGGTTTATTATATGGTCCTGCAGCATTTCAGCAGCTCATTCAAGTGTTATACCATGATGCAATTATGAATGCTTTTATCTTTTTTAATTTAAAAAAATCAAGTTTGGTTTTTGATTTGTATTGCGGCATGGGGGCAACTTTGAGACTTTGGACAGAAGCTAATTCTAAAGTTGTGGGGGTTGAACTTAATGGAAATGCCATTGATTGCGCAAATCAAAATGCTCCCAATGCTATTGTGTTGAGGGGGAAGTGTAGTGAGCGAATTCCTCAAATGGATAAGATTATGTCAGATTTTAAACGAAATGATTTGTTTGTATTTGCTAATCCTGATAGAAGAGGACTGGAACCTGAAATTTTAAAATGGATTGTTGACAAAGTTCGCCCTTTTCGCTTTGCTTATCTATCATGTAGCGCTGGCACACTTCGCCGTGATTTGGATACACTCACTTTAAATGGTTTTGTGATAAAACAACTTATTCCGTATGATTTTTTTCCTCAAACACATCATATTGAGTGTTTAACGCTTTTGGAATGCTCAAATTAATAAAGTCCATCATGGTATAGTTTTTTTGCGAGATGATTTAGATCTCCTTTCCAAAGTGAAACCGAGAAGCTTTTGTTGCGTATAAAAAACAAAAACGCGAGACAAATGAAGAAAAGTTTAGTATTCTTATTGTTATTTCTATCAATTTCTGTTATGGGAGCCAAAAATATAAGGCATCGTTATGTTTATGGTGCATTATATGGACAGAGTTATTTTAATGGTGTTTTTGCTCATACTACTGGTATTGCGCTACTTACTCAGCGAATATCATGTAAAGGGGTTAAGTTTAGGCAGGCAACATTCGACTATAGTTTTGCAAGTGATTATAAAAACTATGGATTGGGTTATAAAATCAATATTTTAAAACCATCACTACACGCTATTACTTTTTTTACCTATTTAGGAGCTAAAGCAAGTCGATTTGAATTAGGTTCTGAGAGTGGATTTAATATTAAACCCGAATTGGGTTTTTGTATTATCTTTTCACGAAAAAAGAATCCATACATATCGCTTGATATTTCGTATGGCTATGATCATACATTGGTTAATCCTAAAGCTTATACGCTGTTCCGTCATTCAGCCAATGCATTATTATGTATAGGACTCGTAAATAATAAAGGTACAGGGAAAAGATGAGTTTTTATTTGTAATAATTCTACTCGATAGAAAGCTATGAGTTTATTCTTGTTTTGTATATGTTTCGAGAAATGTTTTTTTACGATTACAAACAATTTATTTTGAATAAAGATATTATTCCCATTTTGCCACCAATGGCATTCTTCTTCCCATTCCAAAAGCTTTTGAGGTTACACGTAACATAGGTGGAGCCTGATATCTTTTATATTCATTGTTATTAATGAGTTTAATAACTCGATTCACCACCTTGGCATCAAAGCCTTCGGATATAATATCTTTAGCTGATTTTTGATATTCTATATATCGTATGAGTATTTGATCGAGTAAATCATACTCAGGCAACGAATCTGAATCTTTTTGATCTGGGCGAAGTTCAGCGGAAGGAGCCTTGCTTATGATATTTTGTGGAATTACTGCTTCTTTATTATTAATGTATTCAGCTAGTTTATATACCTCTGTTTTGTATATATCTCCGAGTACAGATAAACTGCCTGACATGTCGCCATACAATGTGCCATAACCAACAGCAGCCTCACTTTTATTTGAAGTGTTGAGTAATATATGGCCGTATTTATTTGATAAGGCCATAAGCAAATTACCTCTAATGCGCGCTTGGATATTTTCCTCTGTAACATCTTCTTTTCGTCCTGCAAATATACTTTGTAAACTTGCTTTATATTGTTTTACAATTAAATTAATAGAAACAATATCATATTCGATACCCAGTTTTTCAGCAAGTTGTACTGAGTCACTTATGGAGTGCTCCGATGAATATTCAGAGGGCATTAACAATACTCGAATATTTTCTTTCCCTAATGCTCGTTCGGCTAATACTAGAGTTACAGCTGAATCAATGCCGCCAGATAGTCCAAGCGTTGCTTTCTTAAAACAGAGTTTTTGAAAGAAATCATTTATTCCAGTTATTAATGCATCATGTATGAGATGTGAATCGTTTGGTATCGTATTTGTCTCTTCATGCATTTCTTCAATATCATTGGTATCTATAATTTGAAGATCTTCTTCAAAAAGTTTTAATGACTTTACAATCGTTCCTTTGCTATTATATACTAATGAACCCCCTTCAAATATTAATTCGGTATGTGCTCCTGTTTGATTCACATATATCAATGGCAGCTTACAGCTTTTTGCTTTTTTGCTAAATATTTCGCGCTTTATTGCAATTCGAGAATAGGCAAATGGAGAAGCGGCCATATTTATAATTAAATCTGGCAATTGTTTCATTAATTTGCTTAGCGGAGAAGTCTTATAAAGATGGCTTCGACTTAGTGGAGTTAATGCAGGTTGCTCATCCCATAAATCTTCACAAATAGTAAGTGCTATTTTCTTCCCTTTTACTTCAATTAAATTGAACTGATCATTTGGCTCAAAGTATCTGTATTCGTCAAATATATCATAGGTTGGGAGCAAACTTTTATTAATCTTAGTGATGATTTTTTTGTTTTCAATGAGATAGGCACTATTGAAAAGAGTTTTTCCGCTCCCAGTATTAATAGATGGAGCACCAATAAGTATGGCTATCTCATCTGTATTATTTGCTATCTCCGTTAGTGCATTATTACAGGAATCAATAAATTCTTTGTGTTCCAATAAATCTTGAGGTGGGTATCCACATACGGATAATTCAGAAAATACTACGAGTTCAGCTCCTTCGTTTCGAGCTTTATCTATGGTGTCATTAATGGATCGTATATTATTTTCGAAATTACCAATATGATAATTTAATTGGGCGAGTGCTATTTTCATTTTTTTTTATTTGTATCTGTTATTCTGAAATTTTGAAGAAGATAAAAAAGGTGTTGAGATAAATTATGGATTTTATTATGTTGTGATTTTTCTTAAAATATCAATCCGAGTCGCAATCCCATGTTGTTTGTCATTACTTTATCATCGTCAAAGCGTGTTATATCGCTAAATCCATTTGAATAAATAAGACCAGCATGAATTGATGTAGTTCCTCCAAGTGAATATTCTATTCCTAAAGCAAATTGATAGGATAGATTTATCAATGAAGTTTCTTTTTGAAAATCTCCTAACTTCTCATCTTTAGAATATATTGTTGAACGCAATAGAATTTCTGGAACAAAAGCAATATCTGCATAAATGCGAAAATATCCTATCTCGCGCGTTAGTAGTTTAAGGCCTAAAGGGATTTTGAGATAATTGGACCGAATGTCATAAGTTGAACTTGGCATTAAACTATCTGATTTTCCGGATATTTTTACGTTAAAGGTGTCGGTACATCGTATTTTACTTGATAAATGATCAATACTGAGGCCCGTGGAGAATGCATAATTATCAGTAAAAAAACGCTCAATCATTAGGCCATAGTTTATTGATGGAAGTAAAGTGTTGCCTAAAACCTTAGTTTCCATTGAATTGACCCAGTTAAGTTTAGGGTCAGCGGTAATGCCAAATCGCACTTTTTGTGCATATATATTTAGGGAAAGTACAACCCCGCTAAGTATTAATATTGCTATTCGTTTCATTTTAATAGGTATAATTGTTACAAAAATAGTAAATAAGATGTATTGTTTAGGGTGGCATTGTATTTAGTTGTTAATTAATACGGATATTATAAACTGTATGATAGCTATTGTGCTTGTTGATAGTCTTTTTTATTTGATAATAAAGATGAGTAAAATGATTGTCGTATTGTTTTGTGCAATTCTTCAATTGGAATCAATATGGTTTTATTAATTTTGTTTTTTATTTAAGTAGTCTACGATTGTTTTGTGTTTATTCAATATTTGATCTTAATTTTAAAAATGCGATAAAGAATGGATAAAATGAGAAATATTTTTTGCATATTATTGGTAGTTGTTTCTTTTGTATCATGTAAGGAAAAACAGCTAAAACGCATACTTAATGTAGAGGATACAAAGGAAGTAACGATTGTGATTCAACGTTTTGATCTCGACTTAATAGAAGTAGATCCAGATAAAATTCCTGAATCTATTGATATGCTCAGTAAAAAATATTCTGATTTCTATGATTTGTATAATGAACGCATTATTAATATTGGTTCGGTTGGGAGTAAAGCTTATCCGGAGTATTTGCAGCGATTTGTTACAGATTATACTATTAATATGGCATTTACAGAAGTGAAAAAGAGTTTTTCGGATCCTCTAAACGATATTGAAATGCGCTTATCAAATGCGTTTTCTTTATATGCCACTGCTTTTCCAGATAAAAAAATTCCTCGTTTTTACACCTTTATTGGAGGCTTTAATCAGTCTATTGTGGTTAACGATTCAATACTTGCAATTGGATTAGATAAGTATTTGGGCCGAAATTGCGATTTATACTATCGTATAGGTTGGTCGAAATATATGATAAATAACATGCATAGAGAAAAAATTGCTTCAGACTGTATGCTTGCATGGGCAATGACTGAATATCCTTTTAATGATAGTATTGATAATACAGTTAGTCGAATGTTGTATTATGGGAAATTGCATTTCTTTGTTAAAACGATGCTTCCTGATGAGCCAGACTCAATTATAATGGGCTTTTCAACCTCACAGATGCGGTTTTGTAATAAAAATGAAAAGATGATGTGGACTTATCTTATTGAGCAAAAATTACTCTTTTCTTCTGACCAAATGACGCTTGTAAAGTTTACTCAAGAAGGGCCATTTACCAAAGATTTTACAAAGGATTCACCTGGCAGAGCTGCTAATTGGATTGGGATGCGTATTATTGAGAGTTATATGAAAGGCAAAACTATTAATGACCTTAAGTCTCTGATGGAAAATGAAAACTATCAAGGTATTTTGAATGCATCAAAATACGAGCCATAAAAATATTTTGAAATTTATACTACTATCACTTTTAAAAACGTTTTATTAGTATATTAAATTGGATTTATGTGCTGGTTCCAAAGCCAAATCAGAGTTATGCATTTAATTAAAAAACGACATGAAAAAATATAGATTCAAAACAACTATTAATTGTAGTACTTGTATTAAATCAGTAACTCCATTTCTTAGTAAGCTTTCAAATATTAAGTGGGAGGTTGATACAAATCATAAAGATAAAATTCTAAGTGTTGAAGGTGATGATGGAATTGACCAAGATGTAATAAATGCAGTTCAATCAGCTGGCTTTAGTATTCATTTAATAAATGTTTAGATGTTCTCATTTAGAAATATAATTCTTTTTTTTCATTTTTTTTCTTTCTCCGCCTCTACGGATTGTTTTATTTAATTCTCTAATGCATGTCTATCGTTCGTTACAAAATATCAGGTCTTTCATGCGCATCATGTGCATCAAGCGCCGGCAATGTACTCTCTGCAATTGATGGCGTTGAGCATGCCGAGGTTAGTTATGCAGGCAGTATCGCTTTAATTAATTATGATCCAACTAAAGTATCATTCAGCCAAATGAATGTAGCTCTTGCTGAGCTTGGCTATGGATTAAAGGAAGATATAAAACAGTCATTAGAGACCCAATTGAATGAGGAAAAACAGGATTTAAATTTGGCGCGTAACAGGGCTTTATTGGCATTGATATTCTCTTTACCAGTTTTTATAATGGCTATGTTTTTTCATCATTATACTAATTTACAGTGGTTGCAACTAATTTTAACAATTCCTGTTTTATTTTGGTTTGGAAAATCTTTTTTCATTAATGCTTATAAACGAATTAAATATTTCAGTTTTTCAATGGATACATTGGTTGCTGTAAGCACCGGTGCTGCATTTACCATAAGTCTCGTTAATATGCTGCTTCCATTAATTAAGAATAATGTCGTTTTGTTGCCCTATGTTTATTTTGAATCAGCATCTGTTATTATTGCTTTTATTTTATTAGGGCGCTATTTTGAAACCAGAGCGAAAGCCTCTACATCTGACGCTATTCGAAAGTTAATGAGCTTTGAAGCGAAAGATGGTTTTGTAATTCGTAATGGCGTTGAAATGATTATCTCTACGGATGATATTGTACTAGGCGATTTGGTTCTTGTAAAACCGGGCACAAAAATTCCTGTTGATGGGCTTATTGTAAGTGGAGAATCATATATTGATGAGAGTATGATTACCGGGGAGCCTTTGTCTGTATTGCGTAAAGTGGGTGATCGAATTACTGGCGCTACTCTTAATGGCAATGCAAGTTTGATGATGAAAGCAGAAAAAGTAGGTGACGAAAGTATGTTGCAGCAGATAATTTCAATGGTTAAGCAAGCACAAGCTACAAAGGCGCCAATTCAAAATATGGCCGATAAAATTGCATCTGTATTTGTACCCATTGTTATATCCATTGCTATTTTAATTTTTTTATTATGGTACTTTGTAGGCCCAGCTCCTCGCTTATTATTTTCGTTTTCTGTACTGATTTCGGTTCTTATTGTAGCTTGTCCCTGTGCCCTTGGATTAGCAACGCCTACTGCTGTAATGGTTGGTATTGGGCGTGCAGCATTAAAGGGAATATTGGTAAAGCATGCTGGAAGTCTTGAGCTCATTCGTAGCGCAACAGATATTGTGTTTGATAAAACGGGTACACTTACAGAAGGAGAGCCGCGCTTAATTAAAGCATCATTGAATTTACAGAAAGATGATGAATTAAAATTTCTCTCCCTCTTATTGTCTGCTGAAAAACAAAGTGAGCATCCTTTAGCAAAAGCGGTGTGTATTTGGCTCTCCGATAAATCAATTATACAAGCAGAAGGCATTGTTTTGAATGCTATACCGGGCAAAGGAATTATTGCGCAAAAAGAGGATGTTCGGATTTTTGCAGGCACTAAATTTTTTCTTGAAGAGCAGGGTTTTCAGGTAGAAACAGAATCAGAGCAAATAGGTTCCTTAATATATTTAGCAATGAATAACCAGTATGTTGGTTATTTAGTAGTTGATGATTCATTAAGAATTCAATCGATTGAAGCGGTGAAACAGTTAGTATATATGGGGCTAACACCACATTTGCTCTCTGGCGATACGATAAACAATGTATCGTTAATTGCTCAGCAAACAGGTATAAAATCGTTTAAAGCATCTGTATTACCTAATGAAAAACAGAACTATATTAGAGCATTACAGCAACAAGGACGAAAGGTTATTATGGTAGGCGATGGTATAAATGATGCTCCGGCTTTGGCTTTAGCTGATGTAGGTATAGCCATGGGTACTGGAACAGATATTGCTATGGAGTCTTCCTCTATTGTAATTTTGTATGGCGATCTATCGAAGGTAGCTACTGCGATAAAGCTATCAAATGCTACAGTTAGAACTATAAAACAAAATCTTTTTTGGGCATTTGTTTACAATATCATTGCGATACCAGTAGCGGCTGGAGTACTATATCCATTCGGTGGTCCACTGCTAAACCCAATGATTGCAGGTGCTGCAATGGCTTTTAGTTCTGTATCGGTAGTATTAAATAGCCTTAAACTTCGTTTCGTATAGCTTATGACTTGAAATCTTAACCCTTATTTTTTAAAAAGAAAATGCTTTTTTATATATTTGTATGTAATTTAATTGTAAAAAATATCAACTCCGCCACAGCGGACAACCTTCACCATTAAACCCTAAACTTTTCATCATTTAACCTTCATCATTTCTTATGTCATTTTTATCAATTGCCCAAAAACGCTACTCCTGTCGTAGTTATCAATCAAAAGCACTATCTGATGAGCTTTTATTGCAAGTAATGGAAGCCGCACGAGTAGCACCCTCTGCAAAGAATCTGCAACCATGGAAATTTATTGTTGTTCGAAAAACAGAACAATTAGAAAAGATATATCAATGCTACAAACGTGATTGGATTCGCACAGCTCCTGCTATTATTATTGCCATAGGTGATCATGCAAACGCATGGTGGCGCACTGATGGTAAGGATTTTACTAGTATTGATCTTTCTATTGCCATTGATCATATTACGCTTGCAGCAACAGATTTAGGAATGGCGACCTGTTGGGTATGTAACTTTAATGCCATGTTGTGCAGTGAATTGTTTGATCTTCCGGCTGGATTGGAACCGATAGCTCTTATCCCTATTGGATTTCAGAATGAGTCAAATAATTCCTCTCGTCATGCTGATAAAAGAAAATTGGCTCATGAAATTGTTTATTGGGAGAATTTAGAGTATGGAATATAATTTTGATGAAATAATAGATAGACGTGGTACTGATTCTGTTAAGTGGGATTTGACATCACAAAGATTTGGAACAGATGATCTTTTACCCATGTGGGTTGCTGATATGGATTTTCGAACGCCTCCTTTTATTTTAGATGCCATCTGTAAACGCGCTCAGCATGGTATTTTAGGTTATACGTTTCGCTCACATGATTTCTATCATGCTATTATACAATGGATGAAAAAAAGACACAATTGGAGTGTTAAAAAAGAAAGCATACTTTTTTGTCCTGGCGTTGTACCATCATTGAATATAGCTATTATGGCTTATACCCAACCCGGCGATAAAATTATTGTTCAGTCGCCAGTTTATTATCCTTTTTTTGAAACCATTGAACGCAATCATCGAGAGGTAGTATATAATCAACTTGTATTAAATGACAACCATTATACGATGGATTATGATGGTCTTAAGCGTATTATTGAAAATCGTACAAAATTAATTTTCATTTCAAATCCTCATAACCCGGGTGGGCGCGTATGGTCGCCGGAGGAACTACTTAAACTAGCTCAAATTTGTATTGAGAAGGATGTTTTATTGATATCAGACGAGATTCATGCAGATATTGTATTTGATGGTCATAAACATACCCCATTAGCTTCTATTTCAAGTGATATATCGCAACATGTAATAAGCTTGTCTTCACCTTCAAAAACATTTAATATTGCAGCTCTTTCTGTTTCTTATGCCATTATTGAAAATAGTGATCTGAGAAAAAAAATGGAGGCTGTAATAAATCAGCTCGATATTGGACAAGGAAATGTTTTTGGGGCAGTAGCTTTGAAAGCTGCATATAATGAAGGGGAGGAGTGGTTGCAACAGTTGTTAAACTATTTGTGGAAAAATATTGATTATCTCGAGACATACATAAATGAAAAAATTCCCGTTATTAAAGTAATGAGACCTGAATCAACCTATCTTGTTTGGCTCGATTGTAGAGCGATGGGATTAAATGATTCGGAACTGAAGGCGTTCTTTGTGAAGAAGGCTGGTCTTGGATGCAATCAAGGAATGATTTTCGGACCTGGGGGAGAGGGTTTTATGCGAATTAATTTGGCTTGTACAAGGGCTGTTTTGTGTTATGGATTAGATAAATTGAGAAATGCCGTAAATCTATATTTTAAGGAGTAGATCTATAGAAATCGTTTTTATTGTCCGTTATTAATTTTTTATATTATTGTCATGAATAAAAATGATTTATCTATTGTATTATCAGGCGAAGCCGGAAAAGGCATCCATACTCTTGAAGCATTAATAATTCGTTCCTTACGTAATGCCGGCTATCACTTCTTTTCAACAAGTGAAGTAATGTCGCGCATTCGTGGAGGTAATAATACGACACAGTTTCGTATTGGGCATCGTGGTATTCGTGCAGCAACAGACCGTATTGATATTTTATTGGTGCTTAATAAAAATGCCATTACGCGGATTAAACATAGGCTTTCTAAGAGCACTATAATAATTGGTGATGAACGATATGTGGAGGACGAATACAAAACGAATTATGATTACCGAAATGTTAGTCCGAATATTCTTGCGCGTGAGTCGGGTGGAGAGTTATTTACAAATATCGCTATCTATGGGCTTATTCTTGGCATAATCCATCTTGATATTGAACATGAAAAAGAGATGCTGCGAGCTAAGTTTTTAGCAAAAGGTACACTTATTGTAGATAAAAATATTTTAGCGCTTACTGCTGGAAATAAAGCGGGTATTGCATTACAATTGCCAATTGATATTGAAAAGTATGATGAAATGCGCCAACGTGCAGTATTAAGCGGAAACGATATCATAGGTTATGGTGCATTGGCTGGCGGTTGTAACTTTATTGCTTCGTATCCGATGTCGCCTGGTACCGGATTATTTACTTTTCTTGCACAGCATGCAAAACAAGCTGGTGTTGTAGTAGAACAAGCCGAAGATGAGATTGCTGCAATAAACATGGGTATTGGCGCATGGTATGCGGGTGCACGTGCTGTCGTTACAACCTCTGGGGGTGGTTTTGCGCTTATGGAAGAGGGAATAAGCCTTAGTGGCATTATTGAAACACCTATTGTGATTCACAATGCACAACGTCCAGGTCCTGCTACTGGACTGCCAACACGAACAGAACAAGGCGATTTATTGTTTGCAGTTTTTTCAGGACATGGTGACTTTCCTAAAATTGTTTTAGCCCCTTCAAGCCCTCAGGATGGTATTGAAATAATGCACAAAGCCTTTGTGATGGCTGATAAATATAAAGTTCCAGTGATTGTTTTAACTGATCAGTATTATCTTGATTCAAATTACTCCATTGAAAAACCTGATTTTACTATTTATAAAACTACGAATGATATTGTTAAAACAGAGGCCGATTATCTTACATACAAAGTTAATGAATCTGGTATAAGTCCTAGAGGAATACCTGGTTTTGGTGATGGAATGGTGTGTGTTGATAGTGATGAGCATGATGAATCAGGCCATATTACTGAAGAAGCAAGTGTGCGTGTAACTATGGCTGATAAGCGTATGTGTAAAATAAATTCAATACTTAATGATTCAGTAAAGCCTGAAATAATTGGTGCAAGTGATTATGATACGCTAATAGTAGGCTGGGGGAGTACCTCTGGTGCAATTATTGAAGTACTTGAAAAATTAGCGCTTCCTAAAATTGCTTTTGCTTGTTTTAAACAGTTATGGCCTTTGCCCATTGAAACAGAGTCTTTGTTACGACAAGCAAAAAAAATAATTGCGGTTGAGAACAATATGACTGCTCAACTTTCAAAACTTATTACAATGGAGACAGGCATAAAGCCTAATCATACAATTGTTCAATATAATGGTTTTCCCTTCTCTATTGAACATATAGAAATAGAATTAAAAAAACACTTAAAAAAAGAGGGAGCTGTAAACTGATTTCTTTTCTCTTTTCTACCGCGGTAAACATTGTTCTTTTTACTTTATTCTTTTTACTTTATTCTTTTTGCTATGACAACAAACTTCAACCACTTACCAACAACTGATATTGCCTGGTGTCCGGGCTGTGGTAACTTCGGTATTCATAATGTTATTAAAAAAACCTTGAGCGATTTAAATGTCGATTCGCGAAAAGTTGTAATAACCTCAGGCATTGGCCAAGCTGCTAAAATGCCCCAATACATTAATACAAGTTTTTTTAATGGATTGCATGGTAGGTCGCTTACGGTTGCAACGGCAATTAAGGCGGCTAATCCGGAGCTTCTTGTTTTTGCCGAAGGTGGCGATGGCGATATGTATGGTGAGGGTGGTAATCATTTTATTCATGCGGTACGACGAAATAATGATATCGTACATTTGGTTCATAACAATCAAGTGTACGGATTAACCAAGGGTCAGGCTTCTCCTACATCGTTTAAAGGATTTGTAACAAGTATACAAACAGACGGTGTGCATAATGAACCAATGAACCCTCTGGCTGTTGCAATTTCCTTAGGTGCGACTTTTGTAGCACGCGGATATAGTAATGATAAAGATGAATTACAAGAGTTGTTAACGGCTGCAATACAGCATAAGGGCTATGCTTTGCTTGATATTTTTCATCCATGCGTTACTTTTAATAAGTTGAATACACATAAATGGTATAAAGAAAATACATGGTATCTCAATGCATCACATAATCCGTTTGATAGAGATGCGGCATTATCAATGGCATTTAATACTGATAAATATCCTTTAGGTATTATCTATAAGCGAGAAGGTGAAACCGTTTTTCACGATAAACTAGAGGTGTATGAACATGATAAGAGACCTCTTTGGCAACGTAGTTATGATGCTGAAAAGTTAAATGCGATGTTTGAAGCTTGTGAAATGTAAATTAGTAGTTGAGCAAAATAGTACTGCCTATGTTATATCTTTGCTATAACATCAATATTTCCTTTAACTTTTTGATTCATTTTTACATTTATTGGCGTTCCCAAAGGAAAGAAGAGATCGACTCTTGAGCCAAATCGTATAAAACCTAATTCGTCTCCTTGTTTAACGGTATCGCCCGTTTTAACATAGGTAGCTATCCGGCGTGCTATAAAGCCCGCTATCTGTCGAAGTAGTATTTCTTTGTTTTGTGTGTTTTTAATAACAAATGTGGTATGTTCATTATCGGTGGATGATTTTGGTAGCCATGCCACCAGAAATTTTCCTTCGTGATATTTAAAATAATTGATAGTACCATCAAATGGTACGCGGTTTAAATGCACATTCCAAATAGACATGAACACTGAAACTTTTAGTCGTTTATCTTTGAAATATTCAGGTTCTTCACATTCTTCAATGGCTACTACTAAACCATCGGCAGGACTGTAAACTACACTTGGGTCATTTTTTGCAATAGGTCTTGATGGGTTGCGAAAAAAGTTCATCACAAACACAAAAAGCAATAGCGACACAAGCATTAAAATACGCAATATCCAAACTTTTGCTGGGATGAGCCAATAGAATCCTAAATTGATTAATAGCAAAACTACGAAGACTGTAATTACGATGGGTAAACCTTCTCTATGTATCATATTCATTATTTTATTAAATATAAAAATGCGTAAATAATTGGAATGGCTAAAAGTAAAGTGTCAAATCGATCAAGTAAACCACCATGCCCCGGAAGTAGGCTGCCACTATCTTTTATATTGACACTTCGCTTAAACATAGACTCAACTAAATCGCCAAATGTACCAATAGTTGAAATGATTGCTGCAATAATCATCCATGAAATAATGGAGAATTCAGGAACGTATTTTGATAAGAGCCATGCTGCAATAAAACTAAATAGGAGTCCACCAAAAAAGCCTTCCCATGATTTTTTGGGTGATATTCTCTCAAATAATCGGTGCTTACCAATGCTAATACCTGTTAAGTAGGCAAAGGTGTCGTGTGTCCAGATAAGTATAAAGAGACCAATTAAAACCCAAACTTGATAGGCGTTATGGAGGGTTTGATTAAATACAATATAGTTTAATATGGCATAAGGTACAATAGCATAAATTATCCCGAACACTGTAATCGCAATATTCTCGATTGGATTTTCATGCTTGCGATACAATTCACTTATTAAAATAAAACTTATGGCTAAAATGATTATCCAATAGTTATGTTGGCTAATATTGAATGCTGAAAGAAAGGTAATGATGTAAATGATGCCACCCGTTATTAAGCCCTGTATGCGCTGTGGCAATACCGTTCTGGAACGAACCATATTGTAAAATTCATGCAAACTAACGACTGATATAAATAAGAAAAGCAATCCGTACATATAGGGATGTATTAAAATGCATCCAAGTAAGGTTACTACAAAAAATGCTCCGGTAATGCTGCGTTTTAACATTGAATTCAAGTGATTGTTTTTTTAGTTGCCAATAAATTCCTGAAACCACTGAATTCTTATTGCAATGCCCACTATAGTAAAGACAGAGGCAAGAATAACCATGAATAAACCCAATTTGCGTGTAGGTGCATTAAAGGTTTTTATCTTTTCGCCAATGGGCAATCGCTTGTAGTCAAAGATGTAATTTATACCAATGGCATAGCTAATTAAAAGCATCATTATGGCAAATATACCAAGGCCGTAGGAGAAAATAATTCCCATAGGTGTGAAGAGGTAGCCTATTAGTATCGTATAAATATTGCCTTGTTCTGGTTTGCTTAATATTTCAAGTCGTTGATTCCGATACTCCATCATTTGTGCATCGCTCACTTTTATGCTTTTTGATAATAGCATATTGCGAGCGATTACTACTTCGTCAGTACCCCACTCATCTTGATTTTTCAAGATATCCATTAATTCCTCTGTATCGAGTTCTGCTAATGGATTGGTGCCATCTTCTAGTTCTGTATTCTTGGCAAGTACATCATCTGCTGTTAAAAGATCGCTTTCATTAATCATTAAAACATAGTTCACTTCTCTACTAAAGAATAAATATGGAACTAAGTTCAGACTTACTTTCTCAAGCTTAAATGCGATACCCTGATCGGTAAAAAACTGCAAATAAGCATCTGCCGACTCAGCGTCACTAAATACGCGATATGGAATCATCTCCTGCATCTGTAAACTATTTATGCTTCGTTATTTGTTTTGTTTACTAACTCATCTGGTTTAACATGTGCAGGCTTTTCTTCAACTGATTTAACATCGCCCCCAAATAATGAACCTACTATCTCAGGTGTTTCCGTATCTTTTTTTACCGTTTTTTTCTTCTTGGTTTTGTATTCTCCTAGTTCTTCATTATTCAGTTCTGATGGGCGTTTACCAAATATTTCTTCAAGATCTTCTTTAAAGATAACTTCTTTTTCAAGTAGTGTATTGGCAAGTTTTTCAAAACCATCTTTATGTTGAACCAATAACTTTTTTGCTTTCTTATATGATTCGTCAATTATTCGGCGTACTTCTTCGTCAATGGTTTCAGCCGTTTTTTCACTATAAGGTTTGTTAAATGAATACTCGTTCATTCCAGATGAATCATAATAACTGAGGTTTCCAATTTTCTCACTCATACCAAAGAATGCAACCATGGCGTAGGCTTGTTTGGTTACACGTTCTAGATCGTTAACAGCACCTGTTGATACTTGTTTGAAAATATATTCTTCAGCAGCCCTACCTCCAAGTCCTGAACACATCTCGTCAAGCAATTGTTCAGCAGTAGTAATTTGACGTTCTTCTGGTAAATACCATGCAGCGCCTAATGAGCGGCCACGAGGTATTATGGTTACCTTTACGAGCGGATTGGCATGTTCCAAAAACCAGCTTACGGTAGCGTGCCCAGCTTCGTGGAAGGCAATGGTACGTTTCTCTCCTGTAGATATGATTTTATTTTTACGCTCTAAACCAGCTACAATACGGTCAATAGCATCTAAGAAATCTTGGCGTTCTACCTGCACCTTTCCTTTACGTGCCGCAATTAAGGCTGCTTCATTACACACATTCGCAATGTCAGCACCTGAAAAGCCAGGCGTTTGTCGCGATAAGAAATCTAAATCCAATGCCGGATCTAATTTTAATGGACGTAAATGTACTTTGAAAATATCTTTACGCTCGTTCAAATCTGGCAATTCAACATGAATCTGACGGTCAAAACGACCGGCGCGTAATAAGGCACGGTCAAGAATATCGACCCGGTTGGTTGCGGCCATTATAATTACCCCAGAGTTATCGCCAAAACCATCCATTTCACTTAATAGTTGGTTGAGGGTATTCTCACGCTCATCGTTTGATGAAAAGCCAGCGTTCTTGCCACGAGCACGTCCTATAGCATCTATCTCATCAATAAATACAATGCAAGGGGCTTTTGCTTTAGCTTGTTCAAAGAGATCGCGCACACGCGATGCTCCAACGCCTACAAACATTTCAACAAAGTCAGATCCGCTGAGTGAGAAGAACGGTACATTGGCCTCGCCTGCTACGGCTTTAGCTAATAAAGTTTTACCTGTACCAGGAGGGCCTACTAGTAAGGCGCCCTTGGGTATTTTGCCTCCCAATTCGGTATATTTTTTAGGACTTTTTAAGAAGTCAACAATTTCCATTATCTCTATTTTGGCTTCTTCTAAACCAGCAACATCATTAAAGTTAATTTTAATGTTTGCTTCTTTATCAAACAAACGTGCTTTTGATTTGCCAACACTAAATATATTGCCAGCAGCACCACCCGCTTTATTGCTTAGGCGGCGGAATACCACAAGCCAAATAACTACAAAAATGGCAATAGGCACTAAAAATCCGAGTATATCGCCAAAATAATCTTTGCGTGTTTCAAACTCCGGATTTACTTTATCTTCATCGCTTGCGTTCAATTGTGCCTTATCCAGGTTGGATGAGAAAAAAACATCAGACCCAATATTAAAGATATACTGTGGGCCTTCTCCTGCGCCTTTGAATGCTTTGTCGCTGGTAATATCCTTGTAAGTGGCTTTTTTAAGGCTGTCTTTTTTAATATACACCTCTGCTTTTTCTCTGTTAACAACCACCAAACGCTCTACGTCATGAGGGCGTAGCATTTCTTTTTCAAAGCGTCGCCAATCAATTTCCTTTGGACCACCACCCATAGGATAATATTGAAGACCAATAAGCAATACGATAATGATACCGTATAACCAAATGAAATTAAATTTGGGTGCTTTATTTGCGCTTCCCGGCTGTTTTGCGAACGGGTTTAGGCTTTTCTGCTGTTTTTCCTGTGGCTGCTTTTCCTGTGCTTCTTGTTTTTTTGGTTCCTGCTGATTTTGCTCGGCTTGTGCTTGGCTTTTTGGCTCTGTCATTGCTATCTGTCTTTTTTAGTAGTGATTTTGGCTCTGCTATGCGTTTCGATTTTGCATCAGAGTATAATTCTTCAATATTGTAATGTTCGCGAATGCCTGCTTGAAAAACATGTACAATTACATGAAAGTAATCGAGTACGATCCATTCGGCATTTGCTTTACCCTCGCGGTGATCAACACGTATGCCGAGGGTTTTCTTTACTTCGGCTTCAATGGAATCGGCAATGGCATTTACCTGTGTGTTTGAATCGCCATGGCATATAATAAAATAGTCGCAAATGCTGCTATCTAGTTTTTTAAGATCAATGGTGATAACGTCTTTACCCTTCTTTTCTTGAATACCTTCAATAATTGTGTTTAGTAGTGTTGTTGTGCTCATTTTGGTCTTTATAAATGCTTGGTGCAATTGTAGTATTTATTGTTTTTTGCGGCTGTAAATATAGTACAAAAGAGCATGGCAAAAAAATATGCTTTTATTTAATATTAACGCATAATTTGCTGATTTTTGCAACAATGAAAGGCATAGGCACACAAATAATACGGCTTCTAACGACGGATAGTACCAACAATCATGCCAAAGAACTACTTAAAAAGGAACGACCTGCTGAGGGCGTGGTTATTATGGCAAATGAACAGACGGCTGGTCGCGGGGCGTCGCTTAATTCATGGCAGAGTATGCCGGGTAAAAATCTTACTTGCAGTCTGATCATCTATCCATCAAATATTGAAGCAATTAATCAATTTGTCTTGTCTAAAATTTGCAGCCTCGCTCTCGTAGAAGTGCTTAAATTGAATGGTATAGAGGCTCTTATTAAATGGCCCAATGACATAATAGCAGACCAGCGCAAAATTGCAGGGGTTCTCATTGAGAACAGCTTGTCAGGCGTGCATATACAGCATAGCATTATTGGTATAGGCTTGAATATCAATCAGGAGCACTTTGGCGATGCCTTACCACAAGCCGTTTCAATGAAAATGCTTTGCGGGAGATATTTTGATATAGAAGCGATTTTAATGCAGTTTTGCGATGCCTTTGCAAAGGTGTATGCGGAATTGAATGCTGGGCGCCAGCTTGGTATTGATAAAGCCTATTTAAAGTTTTTATTTGGATTAAATGTGCCACTCGTTTTTATTAGTGATAGAGGCGAGCTCGACGGTATTATTAAAGGTGTAAACGTATCCGGCCAACTACAAGTAAAGACCGCATCAGGCGCGCTACTCAGCTTCGGGTTTAAGGAGATTGCGTTTAAGCTGTAAACTTTTACGATCATATTTGTCTGTCAATTACGCGGTGAAAAGAATTAATTCCTGCCTTGTCAATAACTATTTATTGAAAATTTTTAAAAACACACATAATAAGTATCTATATTCAAAATTCATCAGTTGAAAATTAAACACATAATATCAACACAATTAATAGAAAATTTAAATTATGAAATGATCTTTGCATTTTTTTTACACATTTGTAGTATTAGACGATAGATTGAGGTCTTAATAAATAGTTTTACAAAAAGGGCAAATGATCTAAAAAATCAACATCAATTATGATTAAAGAATATCAAAACTATTTTTTTGTGGGCATTGCAGGTACGGGAATGAGTGCGATAGCCCAATATTTAAAAGGCATTGGTAGGAATGTTTCCGGTTCTGATCGTTTGTTTACAGAAGGTAGTAAGCTGCTCATAAAAGAGCAATTTGAAAAAATGGGTATTACTTGTTTTTTTCAAGATGCTTCCGGCATATCAAAAGATATAGATGTTTTAGTGGTTTCAACGGCTATTGAAGAAAGCAATATTGAATATCAGAAGGCATTAAAATTTGGTATTCCAATAATGAAACGCTCAGCCTTATTGGCGGCAATTTCAGAATCGAAGCGAACCATTGCGGTTGGTGGTACATCGGGTAAATCAACCACATCGGCCATGATTTTTCATATTATGGAATATTGTGGGTTAAGACCATCATTAATGACAGGTGCGGGTTTAACGAGTATTCAAGAGAAAGGATTGCCCGGAAATGCATGGGTAGGAGCGAGTGATTGGTTGGTGATTGAAGCCGATGAATCAGATGGTTCTATTGTAAATTATAAACCTGAGATTTCTCTTTTATTAAATATTGATCGCGATCATAAAGAATTTGATGAATTGCTAAGCTTGTTTAATACGTTTAAGGAGAATACCTCAGGTGCGTTTATTGTTAATGCATCACATGCGCTTGCATCAAGTTTATCTCGTAAAAAAGAGAACGATTTTGGATGTAATGATAATGCTGGATATAGAGTAAACGGTTTTTTTCAAAATGGGTATAAGATTGAATTTACATTAAATGCGGTGTTGTTCAATATCCCCTTAATAGGGCGTCATAATATGGAGAATGCAGCAGCTGCCGTTGCTGCTTGTGCTGCGGCAGGTATTTCTGTTGAGAAGTCAGCTGAGGCTTTGAAATCGTTTGAAGGAATTTATCGTCGTATGCAAGTTGTTGGTGAAGCAAATGGAGTCATTGTTATTGATGATTTCGCACATAATCCGGCGGAAGTAGTTGCTGCTATTTTAGCTTGCAGGAGTATTGGGAAAAAAGTATTTGCCTGGTTTCAGCCACATGGATTTGGACCTTTACGTTTTATGCATCAAGAGCTAATTGATTTGCTTGCTGCTAATTTGAGAGTACAAGATACTTTTATATTATCTGATGTGTATTACGCTGGTGGTAATGTGGATAAAGATATCTCTCCTTTAATCGTTTCAGATGCTTTAGTTAAGCTACAAAAAAATGCTGGTTTTATTGCTCAACGGAATAATTTGATAGGGTTTTTAAATCTACTAGTTGAACCAGGGGATGTTATTTTATTGATGGGGGCAAGAGATACGACTTTAGCTGATTTTGCTCAGCGTGTTTTTAGTGGGATTCGTAAGTAGTTTGCTGATATTAGAATTGAAGATATATTGAATAATTATCGAAAATTATTCTTCCATCTCAAAAAAATCAAAGGGAACACCCGTAAAAAAAGAAATATCAGAACCTAATTTTTTCATGTCAAAGTCATCTAATTCATAATACCAATTAACTTTAAGTTTTTTGCCATTATCAATTAGCGTTTTTAAACGGTGAACAATTTGTGTCATGGCTTTAGTTGAAGCGGTATTCAGGTAGTTTAATTTGAATACAAAAACGGTTTCGTCAAGCGGATCTTTAACGTATTGATCAATCCAATTGAGAACAGGCAAATAGGTTTTAACAACGTCTTCGGGTAGTGATTTACCAGAAATTTCAAAACAATTCGCCTCTTTATCAAGCACCATGGCCGGAATATCGATATCGGCCTCAATAATTAGTTTTTCCATTTCTCTTTTGAGTTTAATTCAAATGTACGATTTTTTAATAAACGATTAAAGGAGAGTGATAAATAATACCTTTTTTATTATTTATGGAATTTACTGTAATTATTTTATAATTAATCTTATAAAAGATTTCGTCACTTTATTTGAATCTATATACTATTAGGTAGTTCTTTGCAACCTTGAATGCCTTTTTGTTTTATTTGTTAAATAGGGTAGGTATTAACAAATGATTTAACGAATCGTTTATTAGGAGCCTAGTTAGTAAGTGCAAATCGCTTAGTGTATAATGTATCAAATGTATTTAAAGTTTATTAAATGGTATTTAGAGTTGGTAGGAAGTTCTATAATAGTTAAGTAACAGAGTTTACAGTATAAAACAGTTAACTAGAACAAACATTATTAATAGTTTATTAGTACTGATTTCGTATTAAATAGGCTGCAATCTTATCAAGCGGAAGAATTTTGTTTGCAGCACCTAGTTTAATTGCTTCGTTTGGCATGCCAAAAACAATGCAGCTTTTTTCATCTTGAGCTACGGTATCAGCTCCGGCTTCTTTCATTTCGAGTAGGCCATGCGCACCGTCGTTTCCCATACCTGTCATAATTACGCCAATGGCATTCTGTCCAGCGTATTGAGAAACTGAACGAAATAAAACATCAACAGAAGGACGATGCCTGTTTACAAGAGGCCCCGTTTTTACTTCAACATAGTATTTGGCACCACTTCTGTGTAGTAAGGTATGGTAATTTCCGGGTGCAATAAGCGCCTGTCCGCGTATTACAGAATCTCCATTTTGAGCTTCTTTAACAGTTATTTTACAAAGTTCATTAAGTCGGTTGGCGAACGAACGGGTAAATTCTTCGGGCATATGCTGAACAATAACAATGCCAGGTGAATCTAAAGGCATTTCCATCAAAAGTTCTCGAATAGCTTCTGTACCACCGGTTGATGCTCCAATAGCTAAAACTTTTTCTGTCGTTTTTATCATACTCATGCTTTTTACACTTGGTAAAACAACATCAGCAGTGTATTTGGGTTGAATAGGTATATCAACGGCTGTGGTACGTCGTCTTAATTTTGAAATGGCAGCGGCTTTTACAGCATCAATAATTCGTATTTTGCTTTCCTCAAAAAACTCTAAGGTATGCATCTGCGGTTTAGTTATTACTTCAACTGCGCCATATTCTAATGCTTTCAAACAAGTTTGAGTTCCTTCTGCTGTTAAGCTTGAAATAATAACAACCGGAATTGGATGTTGCATCATGATCTTTCGTAAAAACGTAAGTCCATCCATTTTTGGCATTTCAACATCAAGGGTAATTACATCAGGTGCTTCTAATGCAATTTTTCGTGCTGCATGAAATGGATCCGAAGCACTTCCCATTACTTCTATCAAAGGATCGGAATTCAGAATTTCTGTAATTGTTTGACGAATTACCGCTGAATCGTCTACTACCAAAACGCGTATTTTGTTTTTCAGTTCCATATTATTGTTGTTCTCCGTTTTGTCGTTGAATAAACTTTTGCATTACACTACCATTCTCAGTATAAAACTGAATTTTGCGTCCTTGTTTTCCACCAGTGCTTGAACTTACAACGGGTATTTTTAATTCTTGTAATTGTTCAAAAGCCATCTTTATATTTCGTTCGCCTATGTGATAATTACTTATTTGTGTATCTATTACTTCCCCACCACCAAAAACTTTTGCTTGTAAATTTATTTTGTGACTGCCTAATTCAAGCATTCGATCAAGCAATTTGTCAATCGCAATGTTTCCATATTTGGGTGATGCTAATCCTTGTCCATTCCAAAAAGGGAGCATATAATGATTCATTCCGCCCAACTTAAGCTTTGGATCATATAAACAAACTGATACACATGAACCAAGTATTGTATTAATCAAGTATGGTTCTTTGCTGACAAACAAAGTTGCCGGATATAAAAAATAGGTATTACCCTCCATCGTTCCTAGCTTTTTTCTGAACTAAAACATCTCTCCTTTTTCATTGTCACTATCGTTAAAGAATAGTTCGCTATCATTGGTTGCAATGCCCGTTACATGAAGTTTTGACTCTGGTATATTTATGGTAAATAAGCTGCCTACTCCTATTTTAGTATCTATCGCAATATTGCCATTTAAAAAGTCTATTAATGCTTTATTTATTGACAAGCCTAGTCCATGACCTCTATTAACAGAGGTAATGCCAGAGTCAACGCGTTTAAAACGATCAAAAATAATTTCTTTATTCTGTTCGGAAATGCCTTCGCCATAATCTTTAACAGTAATAGTGAGTATAGAGTCAGTTACACTCGCATTGATTTCAATTTGACCTTTATCATGACTGAATTTTGTCGCATTACTTATTAGATTCGACATGATGAGCTTTAACTTTTCAGGATCTGTTTTGAAATAAAAAGCATCATCATTACTGCTAACCAGGTTATGTGTAAATTGAACATCCAGATTTTTTTTCTTAGCATCAAATTTGAAATCATCAATCAGATTATGAAGTAGTGATAATATGTCTACTTTACATACTTCAAAAATTAATTCGCCCGACTCAATTTTTGCTGCCATAAAAATATTTCGGAACTGAAAATCAAGATTGAATGCTTCGGTGTGTATGTGCGAAATCATTGATATTACCGTCTTCCAGTCTTCTTTTTTTACCGATAAAATGTTTTTGGCTAGTCCAAGTATGGAAGCGAATGGATTTTGTATTTCATTCGTGATATTTGAAATGAAATGACTCTTAAGAGCTTCAGATTCTTCTAGCTTTTTGTTAGCAATCTTCAACTCTTCAGCTAAAACAGTCATTTCGCTTAACGTATTCTTATTCTCGTTAAATCGTCTCTCGAGTTCTCGTATTAATTCCTGATCATCAATGTTGCTCATATTGCTATTTGTTTGTTATTTGGATATTAATTCCTTTTATCTGTCGTTCCTTATTCTGTAATAATTATTAAAAATAGTTTTTTATAGTATATCTTTCAAAAAAATCAGGATGATATATCTCATCATTACCGATGATCTTAATCATCGTATTTAATTTCTCTAGCTCCTTTTAAATACAGTTGGTTTAATTCGAATAACGGGAACATTCATATTAGTTATGGATTCAGAGTGGCCTAAAAACAAATAACCACCAGCACGTAATTTCTGGCATAGTTTATTTATTACCGCTTCTTGAGTTTCGCGATTAAAGTATATGAGTACATTTCTGCAAAATATTACATCGTAATAATCGCCAACGCTGAATGTGGTATCCATAAAATTTAAACGCTGAAATGTGATTCTTTTCCTTAATTCAGGAACAATTCGTACGGTTGGCTTATCTCTATCTTTACTTCGTAATAGATATTTTTTTTTGAAAGTGAGTGGAATGACATCTGTCTTATCTTCCTTATAAATAGCCTCTTGTGCTTGATGAAGAATTCTCGATGATATATCCGTGCCTAATATTGTGTAATCAAATCCATTGTTCTTCTCAGCAAATTCGCTCATTACAATTGAAAGGGTATATGGCTCTTCGCCGCTAGAGCAACCTGCGCTCCATACTTTAATTGTTTTACGGTTCGGATTATATTGAACAAATTCTGGTAATACTTCATTTGTTAGAAACTCAAAATGATCAGGCTCTCTGAAGAAGTCTGTTTTATTAGTACTTACAACATCAATCATATGTATTACTTCCTCTTCTTGTCCTTTTTTACTAAATACATAGTCAACATAATCTTTAAAATTAGCAATATTGAGTTCACGTAGTCGTTTTTGTAATCTGCTCTGTAGCATGGTTTTTTTCTCTTCTGGCATTTTTATACCATACTCTTTAAAGATAAACTCAGAAAGTCTCCTGAAATCTTCATTGGTCATCTCTCGTGCCTTAAATGCCTCGTTAATTGAAGGTTTTGCGTCTTCTGACATATTAATATCTTTTGTTAATTATTATTTATTTATTTTAACAAGGTGCTAAAATGTTAGATTAAATTGAACCGTAATATCATTTTTAATTTACTCTATGCCTGCCTTTAAAATGATATACGAGAAATGAAGAAAAATGGTTGCTGAAAAATTACAAATAGCTATTTATGAGCTTAATGAGCTTGTCGCTATGTATAGGCTTACTAATATAGTCAGTACAGCCAGCATCTATACAATGTTGTCTATCTTCCTTCATGGCATGTGCCGTTTGAGCAATTATGGGTATGTTTTTGTATGTAAGGCGAATTTTTGAGGTTGTTTCATAACCATCCATATCAGGAAGTTGTATGTCCATTAGTATTAGGTCGATGTTATTATTTTCATTGCAATATTTTATAGCCTCTTCTCCATTGTATG
>JBBRXJ010000045.1:0-28112 GCA_038248505.1 Bacteroidales bacterium | reverse complement strand
TCTCTCATGGGGGAAAGGGGGTAATATCATTATAAGTCATTATAAAACTGCGTTTTAACCAAAATATAGCCAAAAAAACGCTATCCGGCATTACAAAAAAATTAAGTTGCTAATCTCGTTTTTATTTGCGATTTTTGGGAAGATATGATTATCTTTGTCTTAAATTATTAACTAAATCATATAAATATGAGACGAAATCTATCTACAATTAGCCGCTTGATAATATCATTGGTAATTTTATTTGTACTTTCAAGTAATTTATTTGCGACAAACATAAAAATCAGCACGGTAGCCCCTGTTCCTGGAGGGACAATTGTTGATACTTTAATTGTTGAGCTTGGTGGTTATGCTACTTTAGCTGGTAATATTACTGTGAATTCTTTAGTGCATATTAAAACAGGTGGTATTCTAAGATTTGATTCATACAAAGTCTTAGGAGCAGCAAGCGTAACTTTACAAACCAATGGGGTGATTAGTTATTCACAACGCCTTATTGACTCAGCACTTGCGGTATCAGGTACTAAAACACTTGGAACAACAGGAATTTTCGTTCTAACAGGTACTGATAGACAAGATCTTAGTGGTAGTTTTCCAGCGGTTATGAATGCCTTAATCATTTACAATATTGATTCTGTTTATAAAAATGGACAGATTGAGGTTATTGATAGCGTATCAATTTTGGCCGGTACATTGAATCTTAATGGGAATCGTTTGGTATCAAATAACAACTTGTTAATTCGTAATAATTCGGCACTTCCTCACAACTTTAATCTGCGAATGGAAAATTCAACAAAGACCTATACCATTGTTGGTAATGCACCTTTAAAAATAGCGAATATAGATACCCAAAATAATGATAATCAAATTCTATTGAAAAATGATATGCGTATTCAAAGTGCTAGCAGACCTCGAATGGAAAAGGGCAGTTGGATTAATTTGAATGGTTACAACTTCACAATTGGTCCTAATTTTGATGTGTTTAATGGTTATGGAACTCCTTGTTTTTTTGATATTAGCAAAGGTGGGTCAGTTATTTTTGAAGTAAATTCAAATATGACAAAAACTATATATTTTAAGATTGCTACTGGAAATTCTCAAGCTTTTGTTTTAAAAACAAATTCAGGTACCTACAATGCTAATGCAAGTATTTCCGTAAGATATTCAAAAATAGCCACAGCTGACTCAGCTTCAACAGCAGATTATTTGTCAAGCTATATTGATTTAACGGTGACCAACATAACAAATCCAAATTACAAAGTAGATTATTATTATGATAATGGTGACATTGTTGGAAACGAAGGGAAAATGGGTGCAGAGAGCTATGTTGGAGGGCTTTGGTATGAGAATGTAAGAAAAGCCTTTATTGTTGCTTCAACGAATAATATTATTTATGATAGTTTAACTGCTTCATGTATTGTAACTGCTCGTACTGGTTCAACTGGGAATCTACCTAATCTCTATATAAATATTGGTAACTCAAGTGAGGCCAGTCCGTACAATCTCCCAGATGGTACTACCTACGATTCTATAATAATTGAGAATAGGGGAGTTGCACTTTTATCAGCAAATTTAAATATTGCAAATTTATTTTTATTAACGGGTGGTAAGCTAAAATGTTCAACATTTGCTGCATCTGGAGTAAACTTTATGAATGAAGCAAATTCATATCTATGTATTGGTTCAACCCAAGGTCTCGATAAGTCAAAAGGCACTACTGGTAATATCCGATTTCTTGCTTCAAATTATAATGGCGATGCCTATTATTGGTATAATGGAACAGTTGCTCAAAGTTTAGGTGTAATTTTTAGTGCTAATTGGGCTAATTTATATAATCTTATTATTGATAATCCAACTCAGGTAAATTCGAGTGCGACTATGACTTTATCAAGAACACTTGATTTACGAAAGGGTAAATTCAATGGGAATAATCAAATTATTATTAGCGGCCCTAATGCAAAGATTATAAACAATGCTGGTTATAAATCTTTAACAAGTCATACCATTAATTCGAACAATGTTAATGACGGAAAGATGGTTGAAATTAGTGGAGACACCATTACCTATATAAAGGGTTTTGGATTTGATGAGGCCATTGAGATTCACTTGAAACAAGATATTACAGTTGAAACGGTTGGAGACGGTTATAATCGTGCTATACTTTATTTAGATAACAGAACAGTAATGTTTTTAGCTACAGCTGTTTCAACGGATAGTGTAATTGATTTTGGGAGAATTTACGTAAGTGACAAAGGGGTTATTAAACAACAATTAACCTCTACTTTAATGGGTAAAAATCTTAATTACCGCACTTTTACAAGCGCAGGAACATCTATTCCTATGACCTTTAAATATGTTTCAGGTACATTGGGTGCTAGCCCATGGGTTATGTTATCAGTAATAGCGAAGAAAAATAGCATGTTGCCAGACACTCTAAATTGTATTAAACGTTATTTGACTGTTGATACGATGGGTATTTCGGATATCAATTATAATGCTATGATTACTTATATTACTGGTGATATTATAGGTAGCATTGTATTAATGGAAGGTGGTTTTTACGATGGAGCTTCTTGGATTGAACCTGGAGTTGTCTTGAATACAATTGCAAAGAGAATTAGGGCAACGAATATGACTGCAGTTGGTGCTTTAACGGCAGGTGAATTACACTCTACATCAGTAGGTGAAATAAGAGCTGAGACCAGCAATGTATGGCCGAATCCGACCACAGGCTTATTAAACATTAAAGGAAAGGAAGTAGTCGTTAGCGATGTACTTGGCAAAATGATATTAAATACAAAATCTTCAAATGGAAGTGTTGACTTGAGCAACTGTCCTAAAGGTATGTACTTTGTTAATGTTGACGGAAAAACAGAAAAGATTTTGGTGAAGTAAACACCTCTAATTATTAATATAAAAAGTCCTCGGTTAATTACCGAGGACTTTTTTTTGCCTTTAGAAAATGTTAGACGAATAGGTTAATTTTCAAAAGATATTGGTGAATAGTCAGCGCGCGACTTAGAGTCTAAACTTGACTAGCAAAACAATAATTTATTTTTAGTTGTTGAGTACCTAAGGCACACCAAATCATTTTTGTTGTGCTTGCCATCGATATGCTGTCCCTAGCAGAACAAGGAAGTATTAGCTAGATAGCCTTTACATGATCATCATCATGTAAAGGAATATAAATTAGAACCTTTTTTTTACGCTTCATTTTTACTGTTTAAGGTAAAAATACGATTTGTATATGCTGCAACTTCGCTAACTACTATATTTTGTGTGCATTTAAAATGGCCTCTCGGACATTTCTTAAATCCAATTTTAGAACATGGACGGCAGGCAAGTTTTTTTACTTCAAATATTTTGGAATCAGGATCTGATAAATAAGGAAACATTCCGAAATCAGGAACGGTGTTTCCCCACAGCGAAATGATTTTTTTATGAAAGGCTGCAGCAATGTGCATCAGGCCTGTATCATGCGTTAGTACGACATTTGCTTGCTTAACAAGTGAAGCCGATTGATATAACTTGTATTTACCGCATGCATTATACAATGTTGCTTTTGATACACTGCAAATCTCTTCGGCATTTTTTTGATCATCGGGCCCACCCAAAAGTATTACCGGAAATTTGAGTATGTCACATATTGCTGCAATCTTTGTTGTAGTTAATTTTTTGGTAGCATGGTTTGCACCTATAACAAACACGCCAAATCCATGAAGGAAAACTGAGGGTAAGGTTGAAATGTCAACTTCGTCGTGTTGTGGAATAAAATAATCCAATCCCTTTTGATCATTTTCTATATCAAAAATTTGTAGGGTTTGCATGTATCTATCAACAATATGAACATGCGGCATAAAGTTCATTCCTAATTGAACAAACAACCACTTGCGTATATTTAATTTGTTAAATGAATACGATGGAAGTCGCAACATCCTTTTCACTCTAAGGGTTCTAAGATTATTGTGTAAATCAATAATGTGATCAAAATCTTCCTTCAATAACTCTTCCTCGAGTTGCGAAATATCCTCGGGTAGCACATGCACTTTATCAATATATGTATTAGATTCTAAGATGGGGGCAAACTGTTTTTTTGTGAGGTAATGAATCTGTGAATTAGGCATTTGTTGCTTAAGGCAACGAATTACAGGCGTTGTTAATACAATATCGCCAATGGAACTAAACCGTATGATGAGAAATTTTATCAAGATTTAAAATAAATAGGATTAGAAAAAAATTATCGATAAAGGTAGACTACACCAGTATACTCTTTTCCTTCATAAAAAACCGGTGGATTTTGATCCCACCCCGTCCCTCTTATTACATATACATACATTCCCGGTGCGGCTTTTCGTTCAGAATTGTTTATTTTTCCATTCCATCCTTCCCAATTTTTTATGCTCCCCGAAAATTGATATACCTCTTGTCCTGTTCTGTTAAAAATATTGATTGAAAAATTGTGAAGAGATTCTTCTTCAATTATGAAGACATTATTTTTATCATCACCATTATCTGGCGAGAAAAAATTAGGGATATTCAATTTGGAGGGTTTAGCTGTTATGGTTTCAATAGTAAGAGTATCGGTACAGCCTTCGGTACTGTGTGCTATAAAATATGGGGCATATTCGCCAGGAATAAAATAAATATGTTCATAGTCGTGAGTAATAATGGAATCAATTTTTTCGAATGGATCTGCAATTATATTTGAATCTCGCGGTATCCATTCTGTTTTTTCATAATTTTCTGATTCGTTTACAATAATAACTCGAATGGGAGCACTTCCTTCAAATGATTCATCGGCTTTCCAGTCAATCTTATCGCGTTCGGCATGTGAGTCTTTGAAGTATGCTTTAAACTTTGCTTTTGGCTGTATAGAATTATAATGTACTTGGTTTTCTCTAATGCATCCAAAGCTATCCTGACACCAAAAGTTAAAGTCTGTATCACGATAATCGGGTTCGTATTTGCGTGTTTTTATTTTTGTAACATTTGTAAGTGTGTTGAAGTTATTCTTATCAGACCACAAGTATTTAGATCCGTTTTTAAGTTTTAATGCGGTATCTGCCTTTAAATCGAAATAGCGGAAAGAAACAGTTTTAACATTGGCCTCAAAGTCAATATATTCGCAGGTATATTTATTGGGTTTAAAATTTCCTGCAACATCTTTAATAGCACTAATATCTAATTGAAGATCATTATTAAAAATCCAGGCAATAATAGTTGAGGTATCGTTTGAACTGTTTGATACAATAATTTTATATCCGCCATTAGCTAAGGAGTCTCTGTTTGATGATGTGCCTGATACAAGGACGTAAAAAGGAAGACTTTTAAAATCTTTAACGATACTATCATATTTGAACCATTCAAACTTGGCGGGTGTAGGAATTTGAGCATTAATATTTAAAATACCAATAGAATCTATTTTGCTTGTTTGTGTTGGAGTGTTAAATATAAAAATGGAATCGGTGTAAAGTGTTGTTAATTTGCGATGTTTTAAAAGTGTATCGCCATTTGCTAAATAATAGGTGGTATCAAACAGACCTTCCTTATAAAAGCGCGAATAGTCCTGAGTATAAAACTTTGTAGTGGAGTTGAAAATACTATCTTCATCCATTTTTAAAGAAAACGTCTTGTTAATAAAAAGGGAATCCTTTTTAAAAAACAAAGTGTCAGACGAATGTGTCGCTAAATTTAATGTATCATAATGAATATAAGCTGAATATACTGCTGGTTTTGAAGTGCTTGCGCCTGGTGCAGTAAGTTGTCCAATAGCTGTTTGCATACATAATGATGCAAAAGCGAAGAAAATGTAGTTTTGAATTCTCATAGCCGACAAAAATATCTAAAAAATGATATAACCTGTGCTTTAAGTAGTTAAAAATTGTTAAAAAGTTGCATTAAAAAATACTATAACGCTGAGGTGATATGTTAATTTTGTGCGAATCAGGTATAATGTTAAGAATACTACAAGATTCATAGTTTCATTATGTAAGTTAATGACTAGCTATGTTTAACACAATTCTTATATATTAACAATTTTATAAGTTCAACATTGTAAAAATAAGGTTTTGGAAGCATATTTAAAGGAATTAAATGAACCGCAGCGTCTTGCGGTATTAGATACGGAAGGCCCCTCATTGATTATTGCAGGTGCTGGTTCGGGCAAAACAAAGGTGCTTACCTATAGAGTTGCTCAATTAATACATACCGGTGTTTCTCCAAATGAAATACTCGCTTTAACTTTTACAAATAAGGCGGCAGGTGGAATGAAACAGCGCATTGCCCAAATTGTTGATGAAACGTCTGCACGTAGTATATGGATGGGTACTTTTCACTCTGTTTTTTCACGATTACTAAGAGTAGAAGCGGAGAAACTTGGGTACAGTTCAAAGTTTACCATTTATGATGCGGATGATGCTAAAGGTCTTATCAAGAGTATTATAAAAGAGATGAATTTGGATGCCGATTCATTATATAAACCCAATATGGTATATGGTCGCATCTCTTTTGCGAAAAATAATTTGAAAACACCTCAAGCGTATGCTGCTGATAGTTCAATTGCAGAAGATGATCGTCATTCAAAACGTCCGTTGATGGCTCAAATTTATAGTACTTATATGATGCGGTGCAAAAAAGCAGATGCCATGGATTTTGATGATTTATTGATGAACACTTATATTATACTTAAAAATTTTCCTGAAGTGTTGAGAAAATATCAGCAACGTTTTAAATACATACTTGTTGATGAGTACCAAGATACAAATCACGCGCAATATGCGATTATAAATAAACTTGCCGAGCAGCATCATAATTTATGTGTTGTTGGTGATGATGCACAAAGTATTTATTCTTTTAGAGGTGCTGTAATTGAAAATATCTTTAATTACAAGCGCGATTATCCTGAGACAAGAACGTACAAACTTGAACGTAATTACAGAAGTACTCAAAATATTGTTAACGCCGCCAATAGTGTTATAGAGAAAAATTCAAGACAATTAAAAAAAGTTTGTTTTTCACAGAAGGAGATAGGCGAAAAAATTAAAGTCCTTCAAAATAAAACCGATCATGAAGAAGGGTATGTTATAGCTGCCGAGATTAAATCAAATGTGATTTCAGGTCAACAGTTTAATGAACATGCTATTCTGTATCGCACCAATGCTCAGTCGCGAGTTTTTGAAGAGGTACTGCGACATCAAGGCATTCCATACAAAATATATGGTGGTTTGTCTTTTTATCAGCGTAAAGAAATAAAAGATGTAATATCGTATTTAAGATTGATTGTAAATAACAAGGATGATGAGGCGTTTAAACGTATTGTAAATTATCCTGCACGTGGCATCGGAAAGATTACACTTACCAAGTTAGAGGAGTATGCAAATCAAAATAATTTTACGATGATACATATCCTAAGTGAACCACAAAATCACAATCAGTTTCTCGGCTTTAATAATGGAACATGGATAAAACTACTCGATTTTTATAATTGGATTTTGAGTTTTACTCAAGCAATGTATGAACGCGATGTATATGATATTGCCATCAATGTAGTGAAACTCTCTGGTATATTGGCAGATCTTGATCCAGCAAAAGATCCTGAGAATATTGCGCGTTTTCAAAACGTTGAAGAGTTATTAAATAGTATGAAGGATTTTACGGATACTATTTCACAAGAAGGACGTACTGGAACTCTTGATATGTACCTTGAAACAGTATCTTTACTGACGAGTGATGAGAGTGAAAAACCAGAAGATCGTAATAAAGTATCACTAATGACTATTCACTCAGCAAAAGGTCTTGAATTTGCTAACGTTTATGTTGTAGGTGTTGAGGAAGGTTTATTCCCATCATACATGAGTGTTAGCTCACCAGCAGACTTGGAAGAGGAGCGACGTTTATTTTATGTGGCTATTACTAGGGCTGAACGAGGTCTTCGAATTAGTTATGCTCTGCAACGATACAAGTATGGGGAGTTAACTTTTTCATCTCCTAGCCGTTTTATTAGTGAGATTGATGAACAATTTCTTGATTTACCCGGAAAAAGTATTGTTGATGACATGGAGTTTAATGCACCACGCTTTCAGCCCCGCACGGTCCCTGCGCCAAATCAAGCACCAAGACGCAGCTTTACCGAAAAGAGTGCTGAAAAGCCCGTGTTTGCTGCTCCTTTAAATTTAACAAAACTTAATAAAGCACTAAGAGGTGAAGTAAGTTCTACTGCCGATGATGATTTTGATAATCCAGAAGATATAGAAGTTGGGATGCATGTGGAGCATAAACGTTTTGGACACGGCGAGGTAATTAGTATTGAGGGCAATCTTCCGGATGCTAAAGCAACAGTTGAGTTTATTAATGAAGGGCAAAAACAACTTTTACTTAAGTTTGCGAAATTGAAGATTGTAAGTGCTGATTAAGTATTTGTAAGTCAATAATAAGCATCTATTAAAATTCAATATTTTCTTGAAAATGACTGTTTCGTATGGGAATTAAAGCAAAAAGTATTAATTTTGTTGATAGTTCGAAATAAAAAGGTCGATAGGACCAAAAATCAAAATAATTCACGATGTACGAATACAACACCAGCTGCAAAAAGTTGGTACTGCCTGAGTATGGCAGAAACCTACAAAAAATGGTCGATTACTGTATGCAAATACAAGATCGCGATGAGCGCAACCGCTGTGCTAATGCTATCATTGCTGTAATGGCAAATATTAATCCGCATTATCGTGAGAATAGCGATTTTAAACATAAATTATGGGATCATTTAGCCATTATATCCGATTTTAAAATGGATGTTGATTCGCCCTACGAAAAACCAACGGCTGATATTTTAATATCAAAACCAAATAGAGTTCCGTATACCAAGAATACTATTCGCTTTGGCCATTATGGTCGCATACTTCAACTATTTGTTGAGGAGGCGCTTAAGATGGATGACGGTGACCGTAAAAATAATTATTTACAAATGGTTTGTAACCACATGAAACGAATGTATTTAATGTGGAATAATGATGAGATTATAAAAGATGAAATGATCTTTCGTGATCTGGAGGTCATGTCAAAAAACAGATTAAAGGTGGATCGCAGTATAAAGCTGACAGAGCAGCGTGATATAATGCCACCACGAGATAATAGTAATAATCTCAATAAGCAGCGTAATCAACAACGTCATAAAAACTATCACGGTAAAAATCAACAGCGTAATCCATATCCGCAAAAGCAACACTAGATGGGAACATTTCAAGTAAAGGGAGGTCAGCGATTAAAAGGCGAAATTGATATTCAGGGTGCTAAAAATGAAGCGTTGCAAATATTATGTGCAGTACTTCTAACCGCTGATACTGTTCGTGTACATAACATCCCAGATATTCTTGATGTTAATAATCTTATCGAATTACTTCGAAATTTGGGAGTTAAAGTTGAAAATGATGGTCAGAATACTTGGTCTTTTACAGCATCAAATGTAAAAATTGAGTATTTGTTATCAGATGAATTTAGTAAAAAATCAGCCAATTTAAGAGGGAGTATAATGCTTGTAGGTCCTTTACTTGCTCGTTTTGGTATAGCTTATATGCCCAAGCCAGGAGGCGATAAAATTGGACGTCGGAGATTAGATACTCACTTTGTAGGTTTTGAAAAACTCGGTGCAAAATTCACTTATAATGAAGCACAGGGATTTTATCAAATAGAATCTAAAAAGCTGCAAGGTACCTATATGTTGCTTGATGAAGCATCTGTAACCGGTACTGCAAATATTTTAATGGCTGCTGTGCTAGCAAATGGAAAAACAACAATTTATAATGCGGCTTGCGAGCCATATCTTCAGCAATTATGCCACTTGTTATGCGCAATGGGTGCTAAGATAACTGGTATTGGAAGCAATCTCTTAAATATTGAAGGAGTTAATAAATTAGGGGCCGCTGAACACACTATACTTCCTGATATGATTGAGGTAGGCAGCTTTCTTGGTTTAGCTGCCATGACCAGTTCTGAACTCACGATAAAGAAAGTGGGGTATGAACATCTCGGTATTATTCCGGAGCATTTTCGTCGTATGGGTATTCATTTTGAAAGACGTGGCGATGATATATTTGTTCCATCTCAAGATCAGTATGAGATTGAAACTTTTTTAGATGGAGGCATAATGACTATTGCAGACGCCATTTGGCCTGGACTAACACCTGATCTTTTATCTGTATTTTTGGTGGTTGCCACACAAGCAAAGGGGAGTGTGTTGATTCATCAGAAAATGTTTGAGAGTCGTTTATTTTTTGTAGATAAGTTAATTGATATGGGAGCGCAAATTATTTTGTGTGATCCGCATCGTGCTACCGTAATTGGACTCGATAATAAAATTAGACTTCGCGCTACAACCATGTCGTCACCTGATATTCGTGCGGGTGTTGCTTTGCTTATTGCTGCTATGTCTGCTGAGGGTACAAGTACCATTCATAATATTGAGCAAATTGATAGAGGCTATGAGAAAATTGATGTTAGATTAAATAAAATTGGGGCACACATTAAACGTATATAAAATTTAAATTATGCTTAATACAGAAATACTTGTTTTTACCTCTTTTAGCGTCTTTGTGTTAGGCGTTTTATTGCTCGATTTATTGGTTATTGGACGAAAACAACATGTAATATCATTTAAAGAGTCATTATTATGGACGGCTGTTTGGGTAGCATGTGCATTTTTCTTTTACTTATTTCTTTTGTTTAAGGGCGATATCCTTCATGATATTCGCGACATGGAGCATTTGAAGTTAATTATTACTCAATACGCCCCTTATTTCACTCTCTCAACAGATAATTTTCAAGAAGCACTTGTGCAGTATCGGCAAAATATTGCTACGGAGTTTATCACTGGTTATCTTATTGAATATACTCTATCCATTGATAATATTTTTGTGATATTGATGTTGCTTTCTGCTTTTTCTGTTAACGAGAAGTATTATAAAAAGGTTTTATTCTTTGGTATCCTTGGTGCAATTATACTACGCTGTATTTTTATTTTTGTGGGTAGTTCGCTAATTCAAAGATTTGAATGGATATTATATGTTTTTGGGGGATTTCTTATTTTCTCTGGGATTAAAATGTTTATTGATAGAAATAAAGAAGAAAAGATTGAGCCTCAAAAACATTGGCTTGTTTTGTTTCTTTCAAGATATATGAATGTTTATAAACGCTATGTTAAAGGACATTTTTATGTACGAACCAGACAGAAAAAAACATATATCACTCCCCTTTTCGTTGTGCTAATTATTGTTGAGTTTACGGACTTAGTTTTTGCTTTTGATTCCATTCCCGCAATTTTTGCTGTTACACGCGATCCTTATATTGTATTCTTTTCAAATATTTTTGCTATAATGGGTTTACGTTCGCTTTTCTTTCTGTTAGCTAAGATTGTTACTCTTTTCCGTTATCTGAAAATTGGTATTTCGGTGCTACTTGTTTTTGTTGGCATTAAACTTATAGGTGCACATTTTTTACATGAATTAGGGTTTAAGACAATCTATTCATTGTATTTTATCTTAGCTGTATTAACAATGAGTATTTTATTATCAGTTGTAATTCCTGAGAAAAAGGTGATAAGCCATGAGAGTTAAGGTAAATATCTTGTTTTGAAATGTTAAAAAAAGTACTTGCATATTTGTATTCGTATCTGATTTCATTACGATATGATGTGCATGTTGAAGGTATTTCACTTCTTCAAACGAAAGGGGGAAAACTCTTTCTTTCAAATCATCAGGCACTTGTTGATCCTCAAATTCTTATTCCAATTATATTTAAAATAAAACCTATTCGTCCGATTCTTATTGACGACTATTTAAAGATTCCATTGGTTGGTGCTTTTATTAATATCATGAATCCAATTCCTGTGAGTAATCCTCTTACGGGTAAGCGAGATATTCAGTTATTAGATAGAATGTCTCATGCAATTATGCAGGCATTAGATGCTAACGAACAAGTTTTGTTATATCCCTCAGGTCAATTAACGGTGAATGGTTTAGAGATTATTAAAAATAAAAAAAGTGCTCATCATATAATATCATTACTAACCAATGATACTAGAATTATAGGGGTAAGAATTTCAGGTCTATGGGGCAGTTCTTGGTCAAAGTCAGGTAATGGAAAAACTCCAAATTTAATACTCTGTTTTTTAAAAGGATTTGTAATATTGTTCTTTAACCTGTTTTTTTTTACTCCTCGCAGAAAGGTATATATCACTTTTGAAGATATTACTGATTATGCAAAATCAAACGTTTCATTTGGTCGTGATAAATTTAATTTAGCGCTAGAGTCCTTTTTTAATAAAAGCTTGGCTGAAGTTAAAATAAATGTTCCCTATCATTTTATTACGATTTAATATGGAAAAAAAAATATATAAACGCAATATCCTTTTATTGGTGGCAAGTACTATGTCATGTGTAGTAAATTCGCAAGAGGTATTACATCCCAATATTATTTTTATAATGTCTGATGATCATTGTACACAAGCAATAAGTTCTTATGGCAGTAAAGTAAATTCAACTCCCAATATTGATCGTTTGGCAGATATGGGAACGCGCTTTACAAATTGTTTTGTGACCAATTCAATAAGCGCTCCAAGTCGTGCCGTGATGCTAACGGGCATGTATAGTCATTTTAATGGTCATATTGATAATAATTGTAGTTTTAATGGTAGTCAAACAACTTTTCCTAAATTACTACAAAGGTATGGTTATAATACAGCTTTGATTGGGAAATGGCATCTGAAAAGTTATCCAACGGGGTTTAACTATTGGATGATTCATAATAATCAAGGAGAGTATTATAATCCTGACATGATTGTGATGGGTGATACTATACGTTATAAGGGTTATGCAACATCCATAGTAACTAAGGAAGCTATTAGATGGATAAAGAATTGTGATACTACAAAGCCATTTTGTGTGCTTGTTCATTATAAAGCCCCACATCGTGAATGGTTACCTGATACTTCTAAATTAAAATTGTATGAAGGCATTTTATTTACTGAGCCATCAAATCTCTTTGATAATTACACAGGAAGAGGAACTGCGGCAAAAGATCAAGATATGTCTATTGCCGAAACCATGACACTTAATGGAGATCTTAAAGTGGATGAACAGTCCACAAACGCACTAGGGATAGCACCAAGAGGTTTAGGTACATTGAGAAATAATTTTAATAGAATGGACTCAGCGCAGTATAAAGTATTAACAGATTATTATGCGGCACGAAATAGAAAATTAGTTGATGAAAAGCTAGACAGTATCGAGTTGATACGATGGAAGTATAATGAATACATGCGAGATTATCTTAGATGTGTAGCCTCCGTTGATGATGGTGTAGGACAAATATTAGATTTTCTTGATTCATCAGGATTAAATCAGAACACTATAATTGTTTATACTTCTGATAATGGTTTTTATTTAGGTGAACATGGGTGGTTTGATAAAAGATTTATGTATGAAGAATCTTTACGTGTACCTTTAATTATTAAATCTATTAAGAATGTGCAACAATCAGTTAATGATCAATTGGTGATGAATCTTGATTTTGCACCAACCTTTTTAAATTATGCAGGGCTTGCTATTCCTGATAGTATGCAGGGTCAATCACTAAAGCCTATGCTTGATGGGCACAATAAAAAGCTGTTTCGAGATGCAGTGTATTATCATTATTATGAATATCCCGGCTTTCATGATGTTAAGAAGCATTATGGTGTTCGAACTTCACGATATAAGTTAATTCATTTCTATGATGATATTGATGAATGGGAGTTATACGATTTGAAATCAGATCCGAACGAAATGTTTAATGTTTATAATAATGTTAATTATTTGACAGTACAGAAAAGTATGCTTCGGAAACTTGAAGAGCAACGTAAGAAATATAATGATCTTTAACCTTAGAATAAAATACAGGTCTTATTTTATTCTAAAGTTAAAAAGAGTATCGTCTTCTATTTTTCCGCAAAGTTGATCATTTATATTTACAGGACCAACACCAGATGGTGTTCCTGTAAATATTAAATCTCCTGTTTTTAGGGTTATAAATTGTGTTACATAAGCAATAATTTCATCAATTGAAAAAATCATGTTTGCTAAATTTCCAGTTTGAACTCTTTTATCATTAATGTCTAAACTAAAATTTAGTTTGGAAAGATCGGTGTAATTTTCAATTTTTAAAAATTTACCTATTGCAGCGGATCGATCAAAAGCCTTTGAAATTTCCCATGGAAGCCCTTTTTGTTGTTGCTCTCGTTGTAAATCGCGTGCTGTAAAGTCAATGCCAACTGTAATCTCATTATAGTAACGTTGTGCAAAACGTTTTTCGATGTTTAATCCCAAACGATTTATTTTTACAACTAATTCACATTCGTAATGAATCTCATTTGAAAAAGGAGGATAGAAGAAAGGCTTGTTATTGTGAATGATACTTGAATCGGGTTTAAGAAAAAAAACAGGTTTGCTAGGAATCTCATTGTTTAATTCTTTAGCATGATCTTTGTAATTACGACCTATACAAATAATTTTCATTTTATTTCATGTTTCTTAATGTACCATTGCGTTGTTTGAATAGTTAATGTAAATACAATTTTTAACTAGTCACTCATCACTAATTATAATATGAAGGTCTAATATTACTTTTCTTCGACAATATTGCGGAGAACTCAATGTCGCTACGAGAGCTATTTAGTGTTTTCATGAAAGGAGAATTGATACCATAGCTAATTCGATATACATTATCACCAAGTTTTAAGCCCGCATGAATTGTTAGAATGTCATTTGTATTTGAAAGTATACCCATGATGAGTTCATTTCGTGAATTTTTTATTTGGTAGAAGCCTAGAACACCTAGGTCGAGCATTGTGTTTTTTGCTTGATTCAAAATATATATGGTTGGTGTAACTTGAAAAAATTCACTAAAATTAAGGCCAGTACCTCCATAAACAGAGAAGCGTACGGGGTATTTTATCTCGTCATTGTAGAATGAAATATTGGGGTTTGTGGCGTGAAATATAGAGAAGCCGAGAAATGGATTTAAAATTTTATAGCGATCGCGGAAACTGTAGAAGCTACCAATGCCAGCATCAAACTTTATTATATTGCTACGTTCTAAGTTTTCGCTAACACCATAATTCTGATCAAAGGTTCCGGATGACGGATTATACTGGTTTCCAAACATTACCTTGCCCTGATCAAAACTATTTTGAAACATACCAATTTGTATGCCAGTAACAAGATTGTGACGGTAGGTGGGATCAACAGCAACTTCATAAGCGCCTGATAAAAAAAGGTTCAATACGTTGTAGCTCACTTCTCCTGATTGGCTACCTATGAGATAACCACCTAGTCCGAAGCGATTAATACGTCTATCATAGCCAATAGCTGCAGTTTTATAAAGATTTGAAAAACCGCCAATACTCTGAGTTGCAATATTAATATTATATCGGTAGTCTAAACGCTTACCAAAATACATACCAGTGAGTGCCGGATTTAAGTATTGAGGAGCATCTTCTCTATGAGACAAATATATATCTTGTGCTTTTAATTGAAGGTGTAGGAAACACAGAATGAGAAAAAGAATTATATAATTTGTTTTTTTAAGCATCCGTTTATTTTTGCCTTACAAATATAGGTTTATCCATTTAAAACATCATCTTTAGTGCGGTGAAATTTTTCTCTTTAAGCTTGATTATTAAAATTTTACAATTATGCGTACTGCTCTATTATTCTGATTACCAAGCTTAAAAACGTTTGTGCATTATCATTTATACGTTATTGAAAATAAAAGTTACTAAAATTGCCAAACAATTTGCATTTTATATCGTATTAAATATATTTAAATGATATTTGAATAGCTGAATTCATAATCTTTTTGGATAATAGGTCGATTTTTATTTAAAATTATTAAGGTAAATTTGTTTTATATTTTAATTGGGTGTTTATTTGTTGATTAAAGCTGTGATTGTTTGTTAAAAGCATGTTTAAATAATGTTTGTTATATAGTTATTTTTGTATTTTTATAAAGAAATTTGATGTTAATGATACAATTTCGAAAAATATATTTTTTAGTATTCATTCTGTACGGCTTATTATTACTGTCAATTGATACGATTGCTCAGCAAGATACAACAGCTGTTGTTGATCGTACAATGATAAAAAAGGCTAAAGAAAATATTCGGGTTGGACACTACTTTTTTCAGGATGCCAAATACAATCTTGCTTTAAGTAAGTATATTGAAGCATATAAAATTATACAAGATGATGCTCAATTAAATTACAATATGGGAGTTTGTTTTCTTGAAACATTCCCCAAATATCGTTCGCTTGGTTTTTTTATGAAGGCATATGAGTTTAAACCCAAGGTAAGCGATGCTATTCATTATATGCTGGGGCGCGGGTTTCAATTAAACTATATGTTTGATCGAGCTATAGTGGAGTATGAAACTTTCCGGCGAAATTTGGGTGAAAATGAATTAGAATTGTGGAATCCTCTTATTAGTAAACGTTTCTTAGAGATAAGCTATGCGCGTGAATTCCTCTCAAGATCAACTGGAATATTTGGTATTAATAATGCGGGAGGTGTTTTAAATAGTAAATATCCAGAGTATAGACCATTTATTACGGCAAACGAAGAGGTATTGATGTTTACTTCTCGACGTGCTTCAACTACAGGAGGGGCTGCTGATCCGTCAGATTATAAGTATTACGAAGATATTTATGTGTCTAATGCTTTTGGTAATGGATGGACAACTCCTAAAAGTATTGGATCTGCTCTAAATACCCTCAATCATGATGCTATTGTAGGATTATCTGCTGATGGTAATCGTTTAGTCTATTTTGCAGGGAGTAAAAATGGAGGCGATATTTCGATTTGCATTCGTAAGGATGAAAAATGGGGTAGCCCTGAAGACCTTCCCAAATCTATTAATACAGCGTTTAACGAATCGTCAGCAACTATTAATAATAATGGAGATACCCTATATTTTGTTAGTAATCGTAAAGACGGATCAATTGGAGGGAAAGATATCTTTGTTAGTTATAAAGCAGCATCTGGTGTTTGGTCGCAGGCAAAAAATCTTAGTCCTAATGTGAATACGGAGTATGATGAGGATGGCGTATTTTTAAAAAATGGGGGAAAGGTTCTCTATTTTAGTTCTAAAGGCCATAATTCAATGGGAGGTTATGATATTTTTAAAACAAGTTTGTTGCCAAATGGTGAATGGAGTACTCCTGAAAACTTAGGATTTCCAGTAAATTCAACTGAAGATGATGTCTTTTTTGCAATATCAGCTGATGGCCGCAATGGTTATTATAGTACGGCTCGAGAAGATGGTTATGGTGATCAAGATATTTATCGAATTGTTTTTTATGAGACCGAAACACCACCTATTCGTGAATATATTGATAGCATTATGTCTAATCCTGACCTAACTGCTGAGGTACTTGATACGGGAATTGTAACGGTAGCCTCTGTATTGGAGAATGCAGTATTAGCCGCCAAGCAACCGGATACGCTAGGAGCTGTAGCGCGTAATAGAGCTATGGCAGATTCTATTGCTCTTGTAAATCAATTATTAGCACAAGCAAAGGCTAAGACAATTTCAGATTCATTAAAATTGCTAGCTGCCGCAACCGCTAGCGATTTGGCTGCAGCCTTAAGAGCGAAGGCTATTTTAGACTCATTAGAATTAGCTAACCGACCAAAACCTACGGAACCTACTGAGGTGACCTTGGAGTTAATTGATCTTTCAGATGATGATAAAATAAAATCTTACATACCTACAGGTGAAGAGCCAATATTTAATTTTACACTTCCTCCTGAAATTGAGTACGAGGTACAAGTAGAGATTGAAGAATTATCAGTGAAACGAGGTCGTGCACAATTACTCTCATCAAGATCTGCAGAAGAATTATTGCGTAGTGAATTGACTGGTGATAGTACCATGCTACTTGGTGGAGATGCCGATATGAAGCGAGGTAGAACTGCAAAAGCATCATCAGTAAAAGCGTCAAAATCTGCAGGAGCAAAATCTGCAAACCTTCAATCAATTGTGCAGCGTCCAATTGAAGAGACAGACGATAGAAATAACAAAACCTATACAATTCAAATAAAGGCAATGCGCAACCCAGTTGATGCAAAATTGTATTTCAAAAACTTAGGTAATGTTCAAGTGTATTATTGTACCGATGGCTTATATCGTTATACTATTGGCGATATTCTTGGTTGGAATAAAGCGGTTGAAGAACGAAATCATATAGCTGCTTTTGGCTATAAAGATGCCTTTGTGGTTGAGATTTTACAGTTAGAGAAAAAGGTGGTTAGTAAGAATTAGATCTGATTTGCTAGCTATACTTTAGGTGATTTGATAAAATGCTTTTGTGTTTGCAAAATAAATTTGTGCATTAATAAAATGCATATTTAGAATTATCCCTAACACTTGAACTAGACATATAATTTAATGGGTGCTATAATTCTCTGTTATCAACTAATAAATCTTTGTTAATCCTCCTTAAATGATATTCCACCATATGAGGTCATAATAATTGTCCATTTGTGTTTTCCGTCACCTGTAACCGTTGCGCTACTCTCGTTGATTGACAATCCGCATTCCGTTATGCCAGATATTGTAAATGCACCTTCTTCTATGGGTTGATAGTCGGTTGTTGTTCCAGAGTCAATCCAACCTTAACTAATAGAATTAATTTCAACATTGGTAAATGATTCCTTATACATGTTTTTTATTCGCATAGAATGATTTGGTTCCTTTTTACAAGCTATACCAAGCATTGAGATTAAAGCTATTGTAATTGTAACGCAGGAATAATTTTTCATAATAGGGATGTTTTAAAATTATTGGGTTTGATCGATAAAATATTTATGGTAATACTATGGGTCAAACTTTAAATAGTTTCGCTAATTTTTTGAGTGTATTCAATATGTTTTAATACAAGACGAATCTCAGAATAGCTAGCTTGGTCGCCAAGGGTTTCTTTAATAGGCGAGAGGCTTTGAGATTTTTCATTTTTAATGACTTGGCTAATTATCTCTAATTTTTCCGGTGAGATAAATTCATTTATCTTTAGAATTCCATTGCCAATAAAATGAGATAAATGGGTTTCAATGGTACCTTGTGTCATAGATCGCTCGATTGCTATTTCAGATATATTTTTACCTGATTGATAAATTTCAAGACTAATTTGCTTGGTGTCTATTTTATCCTTTTTATCTTTTTTCTTGTTATTTAATTTACTTTTTGGTATTTCATCTATTGGTTTTGCATCGGGGTATTTTTCAGCGTAGCTCTTAATTAAGTCAATAATTTCTTGTCCATTTTTCTCAATTCTTCGTTTACCTAAGCCATTAACCTGGGCCAGTTTAGGAATGGAAGTTGGCATGTATTGGGCGAGTTCATGCATGCTACGTAAAGGAAGAACCATGTATACTGGTACTTTTAATTCGGAAGCCATTGTATCGCGCCATTCTTTTAACATGGCAAATAGATTTTCATTTACATTAATTTCTATCTTGGGTACAGTTTTTTCATTCGCTGATTTTTCTTCTATTATTTCACCACATTTGGCTTTTGCTCGTATATCTAGAAAAGGTTTAAATTGAAATCCATTTTCCAAGGTATTCATACACGCATGTTTTACTCGTATTTCATCGCGAAGACGTTCAAACGAATCATTCATTTTGCGTTTTACAGTTTTATTATCCGTATCTGCTTTTATGCTTTTTAAAGGCAGTATGAGATGGTCAAATATTCGTGCAGCAAAGTAAATACCAGCGCTTTTTATGCGCGTCTGAAATTTTGTGTCACTTTCAATATCATTAGCTTGAATAAGTAATGTGTTTATTTCTGGAGTGAATTTTTTTGCAATATCCAGAATATGTACCTTCCCATTGTTACTTATTTCATCAATATTTTCAAGTATTTTAGGTTGTAGTGTGTCTATATTTTCACGAATAAGTTTTGAATAATAACTTATCGCATTTGAAATTTTTGAGAAGTCGAAAAGTTCTCGTATTAGTTCCTCTTGAAAGGATCTTTTGAATTTAGTAAGATCATCGGCACCAATTAATAATTTTTCCACCTCGTCTGTAAAAGTCCGTACCGTTTGATCATTTTTAACACTGCTATTATTTATTCTTGAGCTGAGAGTGAGTCCTTCAAGTGTACGGCATCTGCTTAATGCCACATAAACTTGCCCATGTGCAAAAGATGCTTGTGCATCAATTATTGCTTTTTCGAATGTCAGTCCTTGACTTTTATGAATTGTGATTGCCCATGCAAGTTTTAACGGAAATTGAGTGAAAGTTCCAATTACCGACTCCTGAATCTCTTTACTTTCTTCGTTTACTGTGTAGCGCATATTTTCCCACTGCAGCTTAGGAACATTTATTTCATAATCATCATCAGGACATCTTACAACAATAAAGTCTTCTTCAAATTCGGTAATCTTTCCAATTTTGCCATTGTAATATTGGCGTTCTTCAGAACTATCATTACGAACAAACATTACCTGCGCGCCAATTTTCAGCTTCAACTCAGGTTCAGTAGGATACATATATTCTGCAAATTCACCATCAATATCAGCATCAAAACAATATTCTTTTTCTTTTAGCTTATTGAGGCGTGACTCGTTAATTTCTTGTGCTTGTCTGTTATGAGTAGTAAGTATAATAGTCCCTTCAGATGAATTGCTAATTGCATCTGGTACAAATCGTTTATTTAGTTCATGAAGTGATTCTGTATCAAGATTGTTGTTACGAACTTTATTTAAGATATTAATAAATGTGTTATCTGATTGTCGGTAGATGTGTTTCAGTTCGATACTTATAAACGTTGCTTCTTTTAAGGCCATACTGCTAAAAAAATACCCCGTGTCGTAATATTTTCTCAACATTTCCCATTCATCTTCTTTTATTACTGGGGCAAGCTGTTGAAGATCTCCTATCATTAAAAGTTGTACTCCTCCAAATGGTTTTGTTCGATCTCTGAATCGGCGAAGTACATCATCAATTCCATCTAGTAGGTCGGCCCTAACCATGCTTATTTCATCAATAATTAAAAGATCAATACTACGAATGATAGATATTTTATCTCGACTAAATTTTCGCACATGCCTTTTTGAATCTGCATCGTTCTGACTTCTCGAAAAATCAGGTAGAAATGGACCAAAGGCCATCTGAAAGAATGAGTGAATAGTAACTCCACCTGCGTTTAATGCTGCAACACCCGTTGGGGCAACAACAATCATCCGTTTTGGTGAATGTTCGCGAAGGCGGTGTAGAAACGTTGTTTTTCCAGTTCCGGCTTTACCTGTTAGAAATATATTTTTATTAGTGAATTCAACTAAGTCAAATGCAAGTTGCAAGGGTTCATTCTGAAACGTATTCATTTAAGTAAAAATTATTGATCAAAAATATAAAAATCTCAATGATTTGATAGTATTTGTATGATAAATTGTTGATAAACAGTTTTAAGTACGTACTATACTTTTATGTAGTTATCAAAAACTGCGGATTTGAATGCTAAAACTGCCATATAATGCTTATTTTATTTGAATATGACTGATTTGCTTGTATATATAGTTCTTAATTATTTAGCTTTAAAGAGTAAAATGGTACTTTAGGCATATTTTTCATACTAAGAAATATATCAATGATCCTCTATATATTACGGATTAAGCCTTAATAATTCAAAAAATATTTTAATTTTGAGGGTAAAGAATTAATTTTACTAATTATGAAAGGAATTATTTTAGCAGGCGGCTCTGGTACACGATTGTATCCAATTACAAAAAGTATATCAAAACAGATCATTCCCGTTTATGATAAGCCAATGATCTATTATCCATTGTCTGTTTTAATGTTAGCTGGTATTCGTGAGATATTAATCATCTCAACACCACAAGATATTTATTTGTATGAAAATCTATTAGGAGATGGAAGTCAGCTAGGCTTGAAATTTACATATAAGATTCAGCCTTCTCCAGATGGTTTAGCGCAAGCTTTTCAATTGGGTGATACTTTTATTGGTGAAGACAATGTTTGTTTGGTACTTGGCGATAATATTTTTTACGGGCATGGTTTTAGTTCCATGTTGCGAGATGCAGCAGCATTAAAAGATGGCGCAGTTGTTTTTGGCTATTATGTTAATGACCCGGAACGCTATGGTGTAGTTGAGTTTGATGAAAAAATGAATGCAATTAGTTTAGAAGAAAAACCAAAACAGCCTTTGTCAAATTTTGCGGTTACTGGTTTGTATTTTTATTCAAATGACGTAGTTAAAAAGGCAAAAACATTGAAACCATCAGCTCGTGGTGAATATGAAATAACAGATTTAAACAGATTGTATCTTAATGAATCGCGCTTATCTGTGCAACTGTTTGGCCGAGGTATGGCATGGCTCGATACGGGTACGCATGAGAGTTTGCTCGATGCGTCTAATTTTATCCAAACCATCGAAAAACGTCAAGGTTTAAAAATTGCTTGTATTGAAGAAATTGCATATAAAAACGGCTATATTAGTAAAGAGCAATTGTTAGAGTTGGCTGAGCCATTAAAAAAGAATCAGTATGGTGATTATCTTATTCGTATTGCTAACAGTAAGAATTTATTATAACAAATTAAATGCGAATACAGGCCACACCAATTAAGGATCTTTTGATTATTGAACCAAGAGTTTTTCCTGATAGCCGAGGCTATTTCTTTGAGAGTTATAATGAAAAACAAATGTATGAAGCGGGAATTCAAATTCGTTTTGTACAAGATAACCAGTCTAAATCAACAAAAGGTGTTTTACGCGGCTTGCATTATCAGTTAAATCCCTTCGCTCAAACTAAATTATTACGTGTTTTACAAGGAACTGTTGTTGATGTAGCTGTTGATATTCGAAATGACTCTATTACTTTTGGTAAGTCTTTTGCCATTGAATTATCATGTGAGAATAAATTACAATTACTTATTCCGAAAGGTTTTGCGCATGGTTTTTCAGTGCTAAGTGATACGGCTATTGTATTATACAAGTGTGATTCGTTTTATAATCCATCAGCTGAGCGAGGAATTCTTTTCTCAGACCCCGCTTTAAAAATTGATTGGGGTTTCGATATCAAAAGTGCCATAGTATCTCATAAAGATATGCAACATGCGCTATTAAAGGATGCAGAGATGAATTTTTAAATTAATTATTTTAATAAAATTGTGAGAATATTAGTAACCGGATCAAAAGGACAGTTGGGTAATGAGCTTCAGATTCAAGCAAGAAGTTCGGTATATACATTTTTATTTCATGATGTAGATACTCTTGATATAACGAATGAAGCTGATCTTGACGTCTTTTGCAAAACTGAAAAGGTTGATTTGATCGTAAATTGCGCTGCATATACCGCTGTTGACAAAGCAGAACAGGATTTTGATTTGGCCAATTTAATAAACTTCGCCGCAGTTCAGAACATAAGAAAAATTGCAGAAAAATATTCCATTAAGATAATTCATATTTCTACCGATTATGTTTTTGATGGTAAGAGTTGTACTCCTTATGTTGAATCTGATCATACAAATCCACAAAGTGTTTATGGCAATTCTAAATTGAAGGGAGAGAAAGAAATTCTATGTTTGTCTAATTCAATTATAATAAGAACTTCATGGTTGTATTCCTCTTTCGGAAATAATTTTATAAAAACCATTCTTAAATATGCACGTGAAAGAGGACAATTGCGTGTTGTTTTTGATCAAATTGGAACTCCTACCTATGCTCGAGATTTAGCAATTGCTATTATGAGTATTATAGAAAAAACGAGTAATAATGTGCAGAATTTTATTCCAGGTATTTATCATTTTACAAATGAAGGTGTTTGTAGTTGGTACGATTTTGCAATTGAAATTTGTAAAATATCCGGTATTGTTTGTAAAATCAGCCCTGTTGAAACAGTCGAATATCCACTTCCTGCATATAGACCATCATATAGTGTTTTGAATAAAGCAAAAATTAAAAAGATTTATGGTATTGAGATTCCTTATTGGAAAGATAGCCTAATTGATTGTATGAAATTGATGGGTGAGTTAAGAAATTAAGATTTTTTAAAGAAGAGTAAATATAATTTAATTATCAATTTATATTTTATTATGTCAAACGAACTATTAGTAAAAGTTAAAGAGAGAGCGCAGCAATGGCTCGGCTCTAATTATGATGAAGCCACCCGAAATGAGGTAAGGAAGCTTATTGAGGGGCCAGAAAATGATTTGATTGATGCGTTTTATACCAACCTAGAATTTGGCACTGGCGGCTTACGAGGTATTATGGGTGCAGGTACCAATCGTATAAATATTTATACTGTTGCAATGGCTACTCAAGGACTTTGTAATTATTTAAAGAAAATATTTTCCGATGTAAAGGAGTTGAAAGCAGCGGTTGCATACGATTCGCGTAATAATAGTAAATTATATGCAGAAAAAACAGCACAGGTTTTTGCTGGTAATGGGTTTAAAGTTTTCTTATGTGAGGATATTCGTCCAACTCCATATTTATCCTTTGCTATTCGTCAGCTAGGCTGCCAAAGTGGCGTAGTTATTACCGCTTCACATAATCCGAAAGAATATAATGGCTATAAAGCATATTGGGATGATGGGGCACAAGTTTTAGAACCACATGATAAAAATATTGTTGACGAAGTTCAGAAAATAAAATCGATAGATGACGTTAAAAGCAGTAATGATGAAAGGCTTATTTCATATGTTGGTAAATCACTCGATGAGGCGTATCTAAAAGTAGTAAGTTCATTATCTCTTGCACCAGAAATTATAAAGAAACAACATGATTTGAAAATTGTGTATACTGCACTGCATGGTACTGGCATAACATTAATACCCCAGGCGTTTAAAGATTATGGATTTACAAATGTATCTATTGTGCCGCAACAGGATATTCCTGATGGTAATTTCCCAACTTTAAAATCCCCCAATCCCGAAGATCCTGCAGCATTCGATTTAGCAATTCAATTAGCACGTAAGGTTGATGCAGATGTCGTTTTAGGCACTGATCCAGATGCCGATAGAGTTGGTGTTGCCGTTAAAAATGATAAGGGAGATTTTATCTTATTAAACGGTAATCAAACAGGTGCTATCTTAGTTTATTATTTGCTTAATCAATGGAAGTCTAAAGGAAAGTTAAAAGGGAATGAGTACGTTGTTAAAACCATTGTTACAACAGAGCTTATTGCGGATATTTGTAAAAAGGCTGATGTAAAATATTTTGATGTACTTACCGGCTTTAAATATATTGCGGAAATGATTCGGCTGAATGAAGGAAAACTCAATTTTATTGGTGGCGGAGAAGAAAGCTATGGTTATTTAGTTGGTGAATTTGTTCGTGATAAGGATGCGGTAGTTGCAAGTGCAATAATTGCTGAAACAGCTGCTTGGGCGAAAGAAAATGGTAAATCTATGTATGATTTGCTATTGGATATTTATGTTGAGTTCGGTATGTATAAAGAAAGTCTTTTGAATATTACAAAAAAAGGTAAAACAGGTCAAGAGGAGATACAACAAATGATGGAAGCATATCGTTCGACTCCTCCTTCTGTTATAAATGGTGCGGAGGTAATGATAATTCACGATTACCAAAAACAAAAATCGATCGATATGATTAGTGATTTGCGCTATGATATTAATCTTCCTAAGTCAAATGTTTTACAATTTATTCTTAAGGATGGAACAAAAATTTCCATTCGTCCTTCAGGCACTGAACCTAAAATAAAATTTTATTTTAGTGTTTGTGAAGCCTTGAAATCACATGGTGATTATGATAAAATAAATTCATTACTAAATATTAGAATTCAGGATATGATTAATGATATGAATCTAAAATAGAATTTTTAAAATTGCATTTTCTTGTTTTAGCTATAAAAATGGATATTATAAATATGAGATTTTTAATGCTTTGTTATGTATATATTTTGTAATACAATTTTTAATGTTCTTTGTAAAATAAAATATATCATAGGTATTTTCTGTTTAAGTGTTTCATTAGCAGCTCAGAACTCAATACCTGAAGAGTCGGTATGGTTTCAGTTTCAACCTCAATATGGCTTTTTATTGCCGCATCATAAATCAATTAGATACTATATTGATAGTCATGTACCCGCTTTTGAAATAAATGTATCATATAATACTGCTGGGAGGTTTCCATACGATGATAAATATCGTTTCCCTAAAGTAGGCTTGGCATACTTTGCTGGTCGTCTCGATAAGCAAGGCTTTTTAGGATATGCGCATGCATTGTATCCATTTATTCGTATTCCAGTTTATTCGTCAACATGTTTAACAATTCATTATCGTATAGCAATTGGCTACTCCCGATTAACAAAACCCTTTGATCTATACTCCAATTTTTACAATCATGCAATAGGCTCGCATGGCAATCTTCTCTTCGGTTTTTTAGTTGATGCGCTTAGTCCACTTAATAAAAAGGTCGAATTAATAACTTCTGCTGGTCTCACACATTTTTCGAATGGTAATATTCGACAGCCTAATTTAGGTATTAATTATATATCGGCTTTGCTTGGTTTGCGCTATAAATTACATTCAACTACGATTTTTAATAAAGTTACTCTTGAGCCATTTATTAATCGTAAATATGAATTTCAGTCTATTATATCTGCCGGTGCGCGTGTATTGGATTTAGAGTTTAATGAACCCTTGTTTGCTAGCTCTTTGTCATTTGATATGGGCCGCTATTTAAGTGATAAAAGAAAAATTGGATTAGGTATTGACTTTTTTTATAGCGAGGTTTTGGGATTAATTCTTACCCAAGAGGGTAAGAGTGCTAATAGTTTTGAGAAAACACAAACGGGTTTTCATATTTCACATGATTTGGTGTATAATCGTTTTATTATGTCCGTTCAGATGGGAACCTATGTGCTTGCAAAATATAAAAGTAATGCTGTATATGGCCGATTTGCATTGCGTTATCGTATAAGTAAAAATGTATTGGCGAGTGTGGCAATTAAAACACATTTGGCTATTGCAGACTTTGTAGAGTGGGGCATTGGCTATAGTTTTAGTAATAAAAAGAATTATAAACCACCGCGGTGGAGAAAATGAAAAAGATGAAAGTGAAAAGATTTCTCATATTTAGTGTTTCTGTTTTTATTGTTCTTTGCCTTCAAGGATGCATAAAGGATGCAGTGTTGAATTGTTTTGAGTGTTCTGGAGAACCCGTTATTGTTGAGCGTCCATTGGAGTGGTTCTCTCGAATAGATATTGATGATGTAATGGATGTTGTTTTAGTACAAGATTCCTTCTATAAAGTCGAAATTATTGCTCCTGCTAATTTACAAGATAATATTGTGTCACAGATTTCAGATAGCGTATTGCATATTAGAGATGAAACAAAATGTACCTGGAATAAGCGCTATGAACGTATTAAGGTATATATACACTTTAAAACCCTTGAGAAGATTGCAATGTATGCTACAGGCACCCTAACAAATTTGGATACTTTAAACCTCGATAAATTTGTGGTTTGGGGAATTGCTGATGTAAATGATATTCGTCTTAATTTGAACTGTGATATTTTAACATTTCTTACATCAGAAACATCTATTGGGCATTATTCCTTTTCTGGAAACTGTAGATTTGGAGATATTTGGCCTAAATATGCATCTGTTATTGATGCCCGTTATTTAAAAATAAACGATTTATTAATTGTAAGCACATCTATTGCTGATATGCATTTTAATATTCGTGATAATATTTCTTATGCTATTAATGCGAAAGGGATTGTTTATTATTCTGGTAGTCCTATTTTAAGTCAAGAGTCAGGGAGAACTTCAACTGGTCAGTTGATAAAAGAATTTTGATTATTATATATGTCTAAATTATTTTTGATTCTGCATTATCATACACCTCCGACACGTTTTGACGTATCAATCAGATAGTTTCGCAAGAAAAAGAAGATATGAATATATTAAAATTTCTCAGCGATTTCCTGATGAACTTTCATGCAGATAGTACTTTAGAGATGTAAGAATTAAAAACGGTGTGAAATTTTAATATATTCATATCTTCTTTTTCTTGCGAAACTATCTGATTGATAC
>JBBRXJ010000044.1:0-28852 GCA_038248505.1 Bacteroidales bacterium | reverse complement strand
TCCTTCTTCTTCATCATTATCAGAAAGATCACCATCATTCATTTTAGATTCTTTATTTGCCCTTCTCCAATTATCTTCTAATTTACGTTTACCCCACTTATTCGCAAAATCCTTTTTCCCTAAATTAACGGTATTGGTATTATAAAAATACCATTTACCAGCCTCTGCTCCTTGCCCATTTCCTTGTTGAAAACGATAATCAAAGTAACCTTTATCCTGAACACGTTGCATCTCTTCCAACTGCTGTTTACGCTGATCATCTTGATAAGCAAGAATTGCATTATCAACTACTTTTATTCGATCGGTTTCACTCATTCGAGCTAAAGCCTGTAAACTATCTTCAACAACTACGGTTTGCAAATTTTTCACCAAACTAACTAATACTTTTGTACGATCCATTATTTTTTCATAATCAGGATAACGCGGAGTAATGGTTAATGAAGCACTATCATAATAGATACCTGAATTCAAATAGTCCCTCCGGCCGTAATAAATGGATGCTAACTCGAGATAGCTCGTAGTTTTTTGCACGTCATTACTCACACTATGTGATGCTGAGAGCTTAAAATTCGATAAGGCCTCTTCTAAAACGCCCTCTTTCTGAGCTATTTTACCAAGTGCATAATATATCTGATCTTGAAAATCAATATTCTTATCATCCTTGAGCATTTCTCTCAACATCTTTTTTATTTCTTCGCCTTTTGCGCTTCCAACCAAAAATGTGGTTGCTCTATTAATAATTGCATTAAATGCCATTTCATAAGGCGGATTCATTCTAATTACCTTACGGTATTCATCCGATGCAAGACTTAACTGACCTGTCTCTTGATATAACTGTGCAAGAATATATCTATAACGAATTTTTTGACTTCGTTTCTTTTCCAGATTAATTGCTTTTTTTAAATCTTCAATGGCCGCAGTATATTGTTTTTGTTTTAAATGAAAATCAGTTGTTGAAGCAAAAAAATCAGATTTTCTATATCTATTATACTTCTTATCCTCTAACTTTTTAATTACTTCTTCAGCCGATTTAAAATCCTTCAACTCATTATTTGCCCGAATCAACCATACCATGCTTTTATAAACAATCTTATCGCGTTTCTCAAATTCCTTAGTAATAAAATTAAACGACTCAACAGCAATTCTAAATTCATGTTGATAAATATGCGCCTTGCCAATCAGCATATAACAATCATCCATCCAATTATTAAATTCATTCCTATTGTAAAACGCTTTCTGTTTTGCCGTAAGACCTTTCTTATCTTTAAGATTATGTGGCTTTGATTTTATAGAATGCATGTTGATGCACTTGACCGATTTGTCAATAGCCCTCGTCATCTGGCTTGAGACAGTTTTCGCTACATCCTCGTCAATATAGGTAAAAAGAGGTAAAATATGAGCATAATCATCCTTAAAAGTTTCGTTAACTTTTAAAACGCCTTCTTTATAACTTTGATTGCCATTAAAAAAAACATTATAATGTGCCGTAAGATTGTGATACGATCGACGTACCAAGGTGTTTTTCTTAGTAGAACAAGAAGTGGAAACAATTACCACCCAAAATATATATATCAGACTACGATACTTCAAAAAAAGATAATTTACTATTAAACTGAATAATCACAAACATATTATATTTTATTCAAAAAAATTGAACAAAACAGCTTATTAGGAAATAAGCTTAAGCACAAAAATAAAATAAATACTGATTTTAAAATGAAATTTACTAGTAAGGAGCAAACAATAAAACAAAATAAAACAAATAAAGGGCACAAAGCCCTTTATTAATATGATATTAGCGAATATTAATCAACACTAACAACTTCTTTTACTTCTGGAATCTCTCTTTTTAAAGATTGTTCAACTCCAGCTTTAAGGGTATGTAATTTATACGGGCAACTTCCGCAGCTTCCAACAAGTTTTACTCGAACTGTATAATCATCAGTTATCTCAACAAGCTCAATATCACCACCATCAGCCTGAAGATAAGGCCTTAATTTGTCTATTGACTGGCTTATTTTTTCGTTAATTTCCTTTTGCATAATTACTAGTTTTTATATAATTGAATAATAGATACTTAATTAACAAAAATGGATTTTTTCTAAACTCAAATATAGAGTTTAATGAAGATTTTGCCAAAATAATCAAGGCTTTTTTTCTCGGCTCTATTTTGCTGGATCCCAAAAAAGAGCAGTAAAGTTTTTAACTTGATTATCTTCAACTATTATTCCTTCATTTTCGAGTAATTGCTCCATAACACGACTCCCTCCAAAATGATGCTTACCTGTAAGTAAACCAATTCGATTTACAACACGGTGTGCCGGTATAAATGTATCAAGCGAATGAGAATTATTAAGAGCCCAGCCAACCATTCGTGCAGAACCCTTTGATCCTAGATACGAAGCAATAGCACCATAACTTGTTACCCTCCCGTATGGTATTTTAGCAGTAATACTATACACTTTAGAGAAAAAACTAGGGTCTGAACTCTCTGATTTCCTTTTCTTTTTCAAGATGAAATGAAATATAATTAATAGTCTTTCCTTTAGCTAGATATTGACTTTCATAAAAAGTTCGAATGGATAAAATCTCGTCTTCTGAGCCTACTGCATACAAATTAGGAGTGCTTGTTCGTATTTTTAAATTATTATACTTCACTAATTCATGGGTATACTCATAGAGCATATCATTATCCGTTTTTAAATGAACTAAACCACCATCACACAAAAAATTTCGATAATAATTTAAAAATTTTGAAGATGTTAATCGCTTCTTAAACCGCTTAGGCTGTGGGTCAGGGAAGGTTACCCAAATTTCACTAATCTCATCATTTGCAAAAACAGACTTAATAAACTCAATACGGCTTCGAAGAAATACCACATTCGGCATATTCATTTCCTGAACCGTTTTTGCTCCACGCCATAGCCTTGCACCTTTAATATCAACACCTATATAGTTTTTCTGAGGAAACTTTTCCGACAATCCAATGGCATATTCACCCTTTCCGCAACCTAATTCGAGAACTATTGGATTGGTATTCTTAAAAACCTTTTCAGCCCAATGCGATTTTAAATGATAATCACAACCAAAAACCTCATCAAATGAAGGTTGTATGAGATGAGCGAACGAAAGATTTTCTTGAAATTGTGCTAATTTATGCTTTGCCACTTATTTGAGAATTTATTTATCAGCGTTTTCTATTCGAATGCCAGCATCTTCAATTCCTAATAAATCATAGGGTCTCATTCCATGAACTAGCTGAATAGTATATTCTCCGGCTTTTGAGAAACGTACTCTTGAACGATACAATAGTTTATTAGACCAAATACTTCCAAATCCTTTACCAGACCAACGCCCCATTTCATCAGCCAATAAGAAAGATGCAGTATCACGCATAATTGAATGATTTGACCCTGCAATAGATACAAAAAAAATAAGATTTTGAAAAGGATAATCACCATTGTGCCTTATCATAAAAAAAACATCATACGAGGCTAATGTATCTCTAACCATATAATGATAATGAAGGGTATCCTTAACAGACCATGCCCCCGATGGGATTTCATCCATCTGATCAAATAATGCTGGACGAATGCAACTTGAACACAATAGAACACAGCAAATAATCACAATCAATTTTCTCATTTTTTATATCTTCTTTTCTTGTTTTTATTTTTACTACGATCAAAACGAGTCAAGCTATCTTTTCCCGCTGAATCTTCATAACCGATTACAGGCTCAGGTTTAACCCCAGTTTGCTGCTCTACTAACTGTTCAACTTTGATCGCTTTTTTATTTAATTCAATAACTTCCTTTACACGATCAACCGACATCATAATCATATTTGCCATTGAATGCGGATCAAAAGAATACCACATGGTACGACTTAGAATATCGGTTTTCTTATGATATGCTAAACCATCAATGGTTTCAAGCGGTCTGTGTGTATCCGGAAAATCTTTCTGTGCATCTATATATACAGGAAGTTCATAATTTAAGCAGCATTTTAATTTACTACACTGACCTGCTAGTTTTTGTGGATTTAAAGATACATCCTGACATCGAGCTGCGTTAGTGCTTACAGAAACAAAATTAGTCATGAAACCTGTACAACAGAGTTCCCTCCCACATGGACCTATGCCACCAATACGCCCTGCTTCTTGGCGTGCACCTATTTGGCGCATTTCAATACGAATACGAAGACGATCCGCCAGAACCTTTATCATCTCTCTAAAATCAACTCTTTCATCAGCGATATAATAAAATATCGCCTTAGTCATATCCCCCTGAAATTCAACATCGCCAATTTTCATATTCAAACGTAGACTTGTTGCGACTTCCCTACTCACAACCAACAACTCTTTCTCGCGAAGCATAGCATCTTGCCACTTCTTAATATCAGAATCTTTGGCTTTACGGTATATTTTTTTAAGCTCTGCATCCTTCCACTTAACGCCGTTTTTTTTCATTTGAAAATAAACCAATTCTCCCATCATAGAGACAATTCCTATATCATGTCCGGGTGATGCTTCAACTGCAATAATGTCTCCTACACTTAGTTTCAATTCATTTACATTGTAAAAGAAGCCTTTTCGTGTACTTTTAAAACGAACTTCAACTATCTCATTTTGGCTAGTACCTGGTACACCATCAAGCCAATCGTGCACCTCCAATTTATTGCAACCGCCCATACTGCAGCAGTTTTTCACGGAAGGAATATTGACATTGAATTTCTTATCTAAAACATGCTCTCTACTCATAATTCATTTTTTATTATCATGTATGGCCAAATTCTTTATCTGGCAACTATACCCTAATCCTCACTTAAAAAACAAACGGACTTAGGCCAATAAACACTTTAAAACTACTTTTGTTACTTCTTTAAAACCGAAGCCAATCTTAAGCCTAGATCAAAAAAAGTAAGTTTTGCATATGCATTCATACCAACCTGATTATAGGCTTTATTAAGCTCAGCTGATATTTGAATAATATTTCGTTCATTAATAAAGGGATGAAACTTTTTTGAAAATTCAGATTCTGAATCGCTCAAAAAAACCAACTCATTCAAATTTAGAGTCATCATAAAATTATCACGCACCATTCGTAAGGCATATTCAAGAAATCCCTTTTGTTTTTCTCTTCCAATACTTACCATCGATTCAACCCATTCCATCATTCCACTCATATCCCATTTATAACATAAGCGCATCATATTCCCAAAACTCTCATAGTTAAATTTATTATCGTCACTTGCTTTAATATGCTCCATTGCTCTAATGAAATTTCCACCAGAAATATGCACCAAGTTTTTTAAATTGCTTTCATCTAATGTATATCGCTCAGCCAAGGCCTGGGCCATGCTCTCCGCCTCAATAGGAGGAATACGGAGTATTTGAGAACGTGACAAAATAGTTGGTAGCATCTCTTCGGTGCTTTCGGTAATAAGAAGAAAAAGTGTTTTTTCAGGAGGCTCCTCAAGTATTTTTAAAAGCTTATTTGCAGCAACCACATTCATCGTTTCCGCCATCCAAATAAGCATTATCTTATATTCCCCTTCATACGTTTTGAAACTCAGTTTTCGCAAAATTTCACGACTTTCACCCTGAAAAATATGCCCCTGTTTATTTTCAAGCTCAAGTGAATCATACCACTGGTTTAAGGTAAAATAAGGACCTATAGAAAGTTTTTTTCGCCATTGTTCAATAAACAATTCACAAATAGGATTCGTAACATTATTGATATTAGCAAAGGGATAAACAAAATGAACATCAGGATGTACAAGCTTTTGAAGCTTTACACAAGAAGGACAAACACCACATGAATCCTCATCCGTTCTATTAGCACATAAGATGTATTGAGCATAAGCCATAGCCAAAGCAAGGGTCCCTGACCCTGCATTACCAAGAAACAACTGTGAATGACTAATATGATTCGATGTAACAGAACGAATCAGCTGTTGTTTCAAATGCTTTTGCCCAATGACTTCTTTAAATAACATCTATAAAACTGTAATACAAAACAATAAGTGATTTTTAGACCAATATCCTATTCTTGCAAAGGTAAATAAAAATAGTTTTTTTACATTTGCAAGTATACTTAATTGGTTCAATATTAATTAAAAAAATAAAACAATGATAAACATTGATAATTACAGTTTTAAAGGCAAAAGAGCCATTGTTCGGGTTGATTTTAACGTTCCACTCGACAAAGCAACTTTTCAAGTTACAGATGACACTCGAATTCGAGGCGCCCTTCTGACCATTAATAAAATTTTAAAAGATGGGGGATCTGCTATTTTGATGTCTCACCTAGGACGTCCTAAAAATGGCCCTGAAGCAAAAGCCTCATTAAATCATGTTATCTCAACACTCTCAGCATTAACAGGGAAAGACATTAAATTTGCTGATGATTGCATGGGAGAATCTGCAAAAAGTCTTTCAGCTTCATTAAAAGCAGGCGAGATTCTACTCTTAGAAAACCTTCGTTTTTATGAAGAAGAAGAAGGCAAACCAAAATTACCAGAAACCGCTACTGACGAAGAAAAGAAAGCCGCAAAAGCAGTTGTAAAGGAGAAACAGAAAGCTTTTGTTAAACAACTCGCTTCATATGCTGATTGTTATGTAAACGATGCATTTGGTACTGCACACAGAGCTCATGCTTCTACCGCTCTTATTGCTGAACACTTCCCCAACGATAGCATGTTTGGTTATCTTATTATCAGCGAATTAAAGGCCCTTGATATTGTTTTGAACGCAACAAAAAAACCTTTTACTGCTATTATGGGCGGCGCTAAAGTTTCTGACAAAATCTTAGTTATAGAAAATCTGTTAGGTAAAGTTGATAACTTAATAATTGGTGGAGGAATGACCTATACCTTTATTAAAGCTCAAGGTGGGAAAATTGGCAAATCATTGTGTGAGGAAGATAAACTTGATCTAGCAATTCAAATTCTTGAAAAAGCAAAAGAAAAAGGCGTAAAAGTATTCTTACCTATTGATGCTGTTAACGGTGATGCATTTGATGCAAATGCCAATACCAACATTACTAAGGTAAATGAAACACCCGACGGTTGGATGGGTTTAGATATAGGCCCTGAATCAATTAAGCTTTTTAGTGATGTTATTGAAAAATCAAGCACTATACTTTGGAATGGTCCTATGGGTGTATTTGAGATGACCAAATTTGCTCAAGGTACTTCAGCTATAGCACATTCTATTGCACTTGCAACAAGTAAAGGTGCTTATAGCCTTATTGGCGGTGGCGATTCTGTTGCAGCAATAAATAAAAACAAGCTAGGCGATAAAGTCAGCTATGTATCTACTGGTGGTGGGGCCATGCTAGAATATATAGAAGGCAAGGAATTACCTGGTATTAAAGCCATAAAAAAATAAATATTACAAAATGAAAACCTCACAATTTTGTGAGGTTTTTCTTTTATATATCCTAAATAACATAGCTTTGTGAAGATTCTTTGCAGTTATACACATGAAGCAACTACTATTAATACTTTTCTTCTTATTTTCCTCATCAAGAACACCTAAAGAAGCTTTTGGTGAGGAATATAGTGATGCAATGCATATCCTCAAGAAAAACTACAATCGGATTATTCGTGCTATAGAAACAGATAATGGCAATCCTAGTATCATTTTACCTATCGTATTTCCTGAGATTATTAGATATAGTATGTGGCGTGATATGATTGAAACCGCATATACCGAAATGCGTTATGTTCAAAACGGACCCTCATCGGGCTACTTCTCAATTGGCCTTTTTCAAATAAAACCAAGTTTTGCTGAAAAAGTTGAAAAATATTGCAAATTAGATAATGGCTTAGCTTTAGGGTTTGATCATATTTTCACATTTTCATCTAATGACCCCAAAATGATACGTCAAGAACGTATTGAACGACTAAAATCAGTTGACTGGCAGGTAAGATATGTAGTTGCGTTTACTTATATTGTACAGAATAAATTCCGCTTATCTGATTCTATGCCTATGAACCAAAAAATTGCCTTTTACTCTGCAGCCTATAATCATGATTTTGCTTGCGATAGTAATGAGGTGGTGAGGTGGATCACCAAGAAAACGTTTCCCTATGGAATAAAACACGAGAACCCTTACTCATATTCAGAAGTAGCCAATTTTTTCTATCATAACGACTATAGGCTTCTCCGATAAAACGACATAAAGTTAAATTGTTAATAACTTTTTAGTGCAATAAATATTGTATATTAAAAATGCAACTATAAATTTGAGCCCTACATTTAAATATAAAATACAATCACTAATAATAATGTAAGAAGTATATGACAGTAATTGAGACAAAAGGGAAAATCGATGAGAATGGGAACTTAATCCTAAATCATCCGATGAAAATCAAAAACAAAACGGTGAAGTTGATTGTACAAGTATTGGATGATCTTCAATCAAAACAAGACGAGATCGGTATTGTTGAACCAGTGGTACCTGCAAAATCGCGTAAAGCTGCGGCGGTAAGTGCTGATGAAGATGACGAAACAGAGCCAATTGAAGAATTGGAAGATAGCTTCATTGGGGATGAAGAAATTGCTGCTGAAGACGACGAATAGTTGAAATAAATAATCAATAAAAAGTGCATTCGCTTTACATGCGTTTGCACTTTTTTTATTTCCAATGAAAGCCATTGAAGACATAATAAACATTGACAGTTCACGCATTATTGCGGATATAGCTGTAAAGGCTGTTGGCAAGAACAAAACAATTTTCAAAAAAGTTATAGATCTCACTTTTAAAGATGAGCCGACCCGATCAATGCGAGCAGCAAGAGTGGCCGACTATAGCTGCGAAAAATATCCCGATCTCGCTCTTCCGCACCTCAACTACATTATACGAAACACGGGAAGATGCAAAACAGACGGCGTAAAACGATCCATGATGCGACTTCTCATTAGATACACAAAGGCAATAAAAAAAAGTAAAAAGAGCCGATTAATGGATTTATGCTTCACACTACTTCAAAAAGTTGATGAGACGGTTGCTGTTAAGGTTAATTGCATTTACATTCTCGAAACGATGGTAAATGAGGAACCCGATATTATTCCTGAATTTATAAGTGTACTGCAAGATCCCAGACAAAGAACCACTCCTGCATATCATCTTGTAGCAAATAAAGTCGTTAATAATTTGCGTAAAAAACACGCTAAACACATGGGCTTATATGCTTAATATTGAAGGAATTCGAGAATACTGCCTAGCTAAAGAAAATATTAAAGAATGTCTCCCTTTTGGTGAAGAAACACTTGTGTTTAAAGTTTTAGGTAAAATGTTTGCACTAATTGATCTTAATGTGGATTTTGGAATAAATCTTAAATGTGATCCTGAAAGAGCAATTGAATTACGTAAGCAATATATCGCCATTACTCCCGGCTACCATATGAATAAAAAACATTGGAATACAATTACCCCCGACAGTAGCATTTCAGATATACTACTCCTTGAACTTATTGATCATTCGTATGCTGAGGTACTAAAAAAAATACCAACAAAACGTAAAGGGAGCATATCAAAACAAAAGCATGAAAGAGCCAAAAAATAAGGCAATATACAGTCTTCAAAAATTGATTTCGAAAACCATTTTTAAAAATCAATTAATTGAAGAAAATGATCGCCTTTTAATTGCATTATCGGGAGGCAAAGACAGCATGGTATTGCTTGATGCTCTTTCTCATTTACGAAAATCAATGCTGCATAAACCATCATTAATTGCTGTACATATTAGCATTCCTGAGATTGGTTATCAGGTTGATATTGAAAAAACCGCAGCTATTTGTAATGAACTCGGGGTTGAATTTAAAAATGAAATTGTACATGTCGATGCTGAGAGTCATCGCTCTCCTTGCTGGCTTTGCGCATGGACACGCCGAAAAACGCTATTCAACTTAATGGATGAATTGCAATGTACCAAATTAGCGTTTGGCCATCATCTTGACGATGCCAACGAAACCCTTCTTATGAATATGATTTTTCATGGCACAATCAGCTCAATGCCTTACAAATTTAAAATGCGTAAAGGAGGTTTTGAAGTAATTCGGCCATTACTTAACTTAACTAAGGCACAAACCAATGAATATGCCGCACATAGGGGGTACATCGGTGAGCTAAAAACATGTGCTTATGGTAAAGACACTAAAAGAAATGAGATGAAAGAGCTCATTAATAAAATGTCGGAAATGAACAAAAATGCGCGCATTAATATGTTCCGGTCAATAAATTACAGATGTGATGAATACCTTCCTTATCAGGAGGAGAGATCCGAATAAGGAAGGTGTTTTTAATACAATTTAAAATAAAAAGATATTTTTTTTCTTACAATCAGCCATCATATCATCTGGCCACACACTCGACTGTACCTCGCCAATATGAGCCTTACGAAGAAAATACATGCATATACGAGACTGGCCTAAACCACCACCAATTGACAAAGGAAATTCATCATTCAGCAAACGTTTATGCCACATTAAATCTTTTCTGTTTTCGGCATTACTTAAGGTCAACTGACGTAATAAAGCATCTTTATCAACCCGAACACCCATGGATGAAATTTCAAATGCACTTTCGAGAATTGGATTCCATAAAATAATATCTCCATTTAAACCTTTGTAGGAATTAGCGGTAGGCGTCGTCCAATCATCATAATCAGGTGCACGACCATCATGAGGTTTACCATCTGCCAAATTAGAACCAATACCAATCACAAATATGGCTCCATCTTTTTTTACTACTTCCGTTTCACGTTCGCGAGGAGTCATATTAGGATACATCTTTTGCAATTCTTCGCTATGATAAAATTTAATCTCTTGAGGTAAGGATGGGATTACATCTGGGAAATGCTCTTGTACTACAAACTCTGTACGTTTTAGCGCTTCAAATATTTTTCTTACAATAAACTTAAGGAAATCAATGCTACGTTCTTCCTTTGTAATAACACGCTCCCAATCCCATTGATCAACGTACAAAGAATGAATATTATCCATAACCTCATCAGGACGGAGTGCATTCATATCTGTTAGAATGCCGTAACCACTTTGTATTCCATAATCAGCAAGCGCTAATCGTTTCCATTTTGCCAATGAATTTACAACCTCGGCAGCACGGTCATTCAAATCCTTTATTGGAAAGGTAACTTTACGTTCTGTTCCATTCAAATCATCATTTATACCCGTACCTTTCATTACAAAAAGCGGAGCTGTTACACGACGTAAGCGAAGCTCAGCACACAAATTATGTTGAAATGTATCTTTTATTAGCTCTATAGCTTTCTCAGTTTGCTTCAGATTAAGAGGTGAACTATAATTTTTAGGGATAAATAGGTTTTCAGACATACAAAATATAAATTAAGGATAAATGAGATAAAAACTAAAATATCATCAAATAAAGCTAATTTTAGAAAGATATTGATACTTTTTATTGAAAAAAGATAAGAAACAAAACAATTATTAAGAAAATAACTTGGAAAATTAATATGGCAGCATTATCCTTTTTAAATAGTTTGAAAAAAAACGATTACAAAAATGCATGAAATTAAGCTGTCATATAAACTAGAGGCCATCTTTTTAATATCTCAAACAACGCACAAAATTGATTTTATTAACTTTTATAGATATATTTGTTTAAATTATTAAAATTAAGCCTAATAAAATGGACAAAAACTTTCAAATTGATCAATTAGACAGGAAGATACTATCACTAATATCAAAAGATGCCAGAATACCATTTTTAGAGGTTGCTCGCGAATGTGGAGTAAGTGGTGCAGCGATACATCAACGAATTCAGAAATTATCAAAAGAAGGTATTATTTCAGGTTCCGAATATATACTGGATGCACTACGCATTGGATATCATACCTGTGCATACATGGGTGTTTACCTTGAAACAGCGAGTAAATATGAAGAGGTTGTGAGGGAATTAGAAAAAATACCAGAGATAACAGAATGTCACTATACAACCGGTGTGTACTCCATATTTATTAAGATATACGCACGTAACAATGATCATTTGCGATTAATTCTTGTGAATAAATTACAAGCAATAAAAGGAATTGCTCGCACCGAAACATTTATTTCGCTTGAAGAGCGCTTTAAAAGACAGTTATCCGTTGAATCAGAAACAGACTAATATTAGGCAAATGTTCTTTGTCTTACTGCCTCGTATAATATAACAGATGCAGCAACAGAAACATTAAGAGATTCTATTTTGCCTAGTACAGGTATTTTTACTTCTTCATCAGCCAATTTAAGGAGTTCCTGAGAGACCCCTCGCTCCTCACAGCCCATAATCAAAGCAATTGGACCTTTATAATTAGCTTTATAATAAATCTCACTTCCTTTCTCTGTAGCAGCAATAACATGTACACCACTCTCTTTTAAAAAAATTATTGCCTCTCGTAAACTATCAGTACGGCAAATATTCAAATGACTTAAAGCACCAGCCGATGTTTTAACAGCATCTGAATTCACAGGTGCCGAGCCTCTTTCTGATATTACCACCGCATGCACACCAGCACATTCGGCTGAGCGGGCAATAGCACCAAAATTGCGAACATCTGTAATACGATCAAGAATAAGTATCAAGGGAGATTCACCACGCTCGTATATCCATGGTAACAAATCATCAAGTTGTCTATACTCAACAGATGAAATCATAGCAATAACACCCTGATGACTACCTCGTGAAACATTGTTTAGTTTTTCTTGAGGTACATATTGAAAAGGTATGCCATGTTCACGAATAAGAGCAAAAAGCTCATTAAATAAATCGCCACTAAGATTTTGTTTAATCAATACCTTATCGATCTCTTTGCCTGCACGAATAGCTTCGGTAATAGCCCGAAAGCCAAACTCTATGTTTTTATTTTTACTCACTGTATTAGTATAAAGGTAAAGATCAGGAAACGCGAACGCCCATCACCATAATATCATCAATCTGATCAAGCTCACCGCGCCAGTCTTCAATGGTTTTATCAAGAAAATCGCGTTGTGCATCCATGCTCATATTCTCTATGGAAAGGATGAGTTCTTTAAATTTCTTTTTCATGAATTTACGTTTATCCGGGCCTCCAAATTGATCAACATAACCGTCCGATGTGAGATATATGGTATCTCCTTTCTCAAGTTTCAGTTCATGTCGGGTAAAAAGTTTATCATTCTTTTCATGATAAAAACCAATAGGCATTTTATCGGCCTTAAATTCTAATAGCTCGCACTTACGCACAATATAAAGCGGGTTGTTTGCACCAGAATATTCAAGCATCATGGTTTCTCTATCAATCATACAAAGAGCCATATCCATCCCATCTTTTGACTCTCCTTCTTTTCCTGTTTGATGCAATGATGAAACAACCTGTTTGCGAAGATCTCCTAAAATAATATCTGTGGTAGGATTATCTACCTTATTAATAATCTCATTTAAAAATGCAGTACCTAGCATACTCATAAATGCACCAGGAACACCGTGTCCGGTACAATCAGCTGCTGTAAAAAACACTCTGCTGCCTTTATGAGACATCCAATAGAAGTCGCCACTTACAATATCGCGCGGTTTGTATAGTATGAAATGCTCTGGTAAAAGTCTCTCAGCTGTTTCTTTTAATGGCAAAATAGCACGTTGTATTCGACTAGCATAATGTATGCTATCAGTAATTTCTTGTTTCTGATGAATAATCTGATCACGCTGTGCACGAATCTGACGAAACTGGCGGAATAAAAGCACAGAAAAACCGCATACCACAACAAACACTACAATAATTGAATAGATAAGTATATTCTTCCGCTTATCCTTTTCAACAGCTTGTGAGATGGTGAACTTTTGAGATGTAATTTCTTTTTCTTTTTCGGCTGTCTTGTATTTGGTATTTACATCTTCAATGGTTTTCATATAGGTATCAGATAGCACTGAATCCTTCTTCTCACTATATTTTTTATAATATGTATAGGCTTTTGCATACTCCCCTTTTAATGAATATACAAATGAGATTTCTTTATATAAATCGGCAATTTCTTTTTTCAAACCGATTTCCTTATTCAAGTTAACAGCATTAAAATAATACTCAAGTGATTTTTCAAGATAACCCGTTTTATAATACGCCTCTCCAAGTGTATTATAACAAGTAGCTAAACCCTTATTATCTCCCTCTTGCCTAAACACTTCCATTGCTTGAGTTGAATACTTTATACCCATTTTATAGTTTCCAAGCTTTACATTAATAATGCTGATACTATTTTTAGCAAGAGCTGCTAAAAGCTTATTATCTTTTAACTCGGCATACTTCATTGATTTTTCAAAATATTTTAATGCTTCAGGATATTTAACACGCTCCTGGTAGATTAGCCCGACATTCAGCAGTGATTGTGCTATGTAGGTAGTGTCCTTTAATATTTCAAAGTAAGTCAAACCTTTTTGGAAATATTCAAGTGCTTTATCAAAATCAACACCAAAGCTATAATAGATATTACCAATGTTTGAAAGCGACCATGCTATTTTCTGAGTGTCATTTAGTTCTTTCTGAATCTCTAAATTTTCCTGGTAATAGCCAATTGCTTTTTGATAATCACCAATATTTTTATAAATAACACCTACATTATTAAGAGCGGTACCAATCTCTGATTTATTGCCTATATGTTTCTTAAGAATAAGTTCTTGTTCCCAATATTCAAGCGTTTTGCGTAAATCGCCTTTGGTATAATAATAAATACCGATATGATTTAATGCTTCAGCTTCTTTCACTGTATCCTTAATTTCACGAGCAAGCTTAAGCGTTATAAGCGAATACTCATTAAGCTTATCAAAATTCTGTTGGTAATAATAGCAAACACTCAATTCGTTGTTGAGATAAACCATTTCTTTCTTCAATTGAGCTTGTGTTGCAATATTAAGACCTTTTGTGTAGCTCTCAAATGCTTTCTCATAGTCCTGAAGCTCTAGATATATCGTTCCTAAATAACCATATGCGTTTGATTGATCTACTTTATTATTATGCTGAGTAGAAAGTTGAATGGCATTTTGAACCGTTTGCTTGGCTAAATCTTGCTTACCTTCACGCAAATAGGCACGAGACAACTCAATAAGAATAATTGATTGCTCCTTAGGTTTGGCAATTTTTAATACCTTCTTAAGACTATCCACTTTATTTACTACAGAAAACACAGTCATTTGACTGCATACAAACAGCAATACAGCAGTAAAAAGGAATCGGCTATTTCTAAAACACTTTCTCATAATACCCAAATTTAAGAAAATATCTTTTATTTGTTAATTCCATTAAGAAAATATAGTTGAGATTTATGCAAACGCAAAAAAATGCAAGATGGCTCATTATTCATAACGCACTTACTATCAGCAATTGGAGTAAAGATGGGTGACTTTACATCTTTTTTTAATAAAAAATTAATGCACCCCATGCATCATCTTTTTAAGAAGTGGCACCAACAAAAACATCAACAATGAAGCCGCTATAGCAACAAAACCGATAATTTTAAAAATATTTACATACGTAGAGAGATTTTTAAACGAGCGAATAGCCGCATTTGAAGTGTTTTTCATTTGAGAATCATCAGATATACCCGCTTCAATAATATACGCAGCATCAAGTTGATTTTTCTCCTCTAATAGCTTAACTCCCGAGTTAATTATAGAATGAGCAACACTTTTAGATTTTAAAGAATCTGAATAAATTCCTTTTTGGATTAACCAATTAGCAAATTGAATGTTTGACTGCACCTGAATTTTCTGAAGATTTTCGCTAGTGTTTTTATAAAGGGAGATATCTATTGTTGATCTAAAAAGATCACTTAAACTATCAATTTTAGCCTCAACTAAAATATGCTTGGTTTGGGTATTCAAAACAGAGTCTGTTTTAATAAGGTTACGGTACTCAAGCTTCATACCAGCTGCAACATCGAGCCCTTGTTCTGTAACGGCAAGTCTTGATATTGTGCCCACCATATTAAATGCCATTGCAGATGATAGAAACCAAGCCCCCATAATCATACCAGAGACACGTGGTGGAGACAGTTTAGTGACCATTGATAGACCAATAGGAGAGAGACACAACTCGCCCATTGTATGCAAAAGATAACCAAGAACAAGAAACATTAATGGAACTAAAACTTGTGTTCGTCCAAGCGAATCTGGCTTGATAGAAATAAACCAGGCTCCAGCAGCAAAGACTAAAAAGCCCAAACCTAGTTGTAACATGCCAAGGGCAAATTTAAATGGAGTTGATGGTTCTCGCTTACGAACGGCCATTTGTAACCACATTGCTGAAAACAGCGGCCCAAGTAAAACAATAAATAATGGATTTACTGCCTGAAAAACAGAAGTAGGCAAAAGCTTACCAAACATGTTACGATCAACATTTTCATTAGTAAAAAGGGTAAGTGAAGCTCCTGCCTGCTCAAAGAAAGCCCAAAAGAGAACGGTAAAAAACAAAAATATAAGAACAACGATTAAGCGATCGCGCTCTTGCTTCTCGCTTCGTAAGGCCATTACCAAAATACCCGCAATAACTATTATTGAAAATGGAGTTAAAATATATGAAATAATTTCATAATTACGGAGCAAGAAAGATACTAGTACTGCGGATAAGATAGCTCCAATATAAACGAGATGTTCTCTATTAATAAAGAAGAATAGCTTACGTTTTAAAATTTCTACGGAAGGTACATCTCCAATAGTCATTAAGATTTTTTTGCCATTTGTAAAAATAAACAAACCCAAGAGCATGCCCCCTCCCGCTAACATAAAACCATAGTGCCATCCATAGGTTTCACCAATCCAACCACACAATAAAGGAGATAAAAATGCACCCAGATTAATCCCCATATAAAATATTGTAAATCCGCCATCACGTCGTGGGTCATCCCTTTCATATAAGTTACCCACCATAGTTGAGATATTAGGTTTAAAAAAACCATTCCCAATAATTAGAAAGGAAAGTGCAAGAAAAAACCAATTCTCAATTTTAATAACCATTAAAAACTCACCAAAGGCCATTAAAATGGCACCAAAAATAACAGCACGTTTCTGCCCAATGAACTTATCAGCAATATAGCCTCCAATTAAAGGGGTTGCGTAAACCAGTGAGCCATAAGCGGCATAAATGCCAAGCGCTTTCGCTTTTCGCTGAGGGTCATCAATATCTTTAAAAAGCTCCTGTATCATATAAAGAGTTAACAGGGCACGCATACCATAAAAACAAAAACGCTCCCACATTTCTGTAAAGAACAACATCATTAAACCTGGAGGATGACTTTTGTGATTAATCATAAACTGTATTTGGGTTAAAGCAAATATAGACATTTCAAGAAATTTCAAGGCTTTTTAAAGAAACGCATATTAATTATAACAAAGCGCACATAAATTGTATTGGATCATAATTAAGAAAAAAGACGTCCTAAATTCTAAAAAATTAGACTTTTGTTACTATTTTTACGAAAAGCAGACTATAATAGGCCAATATATTTATATGAAAAACCGAATAATAAAAAACATCATCTATCATCAATCACTAGCAGGTGCGGTTTCGGGCATACTGATTGTTGCAATATTGTTAGTATATGATATGGTACTCCGTAATTTAACCTTGTCCGAAATAATCCATTTACACCAACATAGTATTGCCTACATTCTTTTAGATCTTTCCCCATTTGTTTTTGCTTTTGTAGGTCACATATACAGTAAGTTATATGTTTATAAACTCATTGATTTAGAAAAGATAATACAAACACAGAAAATTAAAGAAGAGAATGTTCGCGCATTTGTTGAGAAATTAACCCTCGGAGATAACAATGCAAAATTTAGGGTTTCATCCGAAAAAGACCAACTCGGAAAAACACTCAACCAACTAAAAGAAAGCATTGTAAACAATCAGTTGGATTATAATAAACGCCAACAAGAAGAAATGCAAAGAACATGGGTAAATGAGGGACTAGCAAATTTTGGAGAAATTCTCAGACAAGAGACTAATAATATTGAAGCATTAGCTAATAATGTAATAATAAATTTGGTAAAATACCTTAATGCAAACCAAGGAGGCTTTTTTGTTATAAATGATGATGACGAGCATGATGTTTATTTTGTAATGAGTGCATGTTATGCATATGAACGAAAAAAACATAGCGATAAGCGGATAGATAAAGGGGAAGGGCTTATTGGAACGTGTGCATTAGAAAAAGAGTCCATTTATCTTGAAGATGTACCTCCCACCTATGTGAACATTACATCAGGCTTAGGAAAAGCAACACCTACCTGCGTATTACTAGTTCCAATTAAGATTAATGAACAAGTATACGGGGTAATAGAATTAGCCCTATTTAAGAAATTGGAGCCGTATCAAATTAATTTTGTTGAGAAAGTTGCAGAAAGTATTGCATCAACCATAAGTAGTGTAAAAATAAATGACAAAACGGCTCGATTACTTGATGAGTCTAGAGAACAAGCTGAAACACTTGCTTTAAATGAGGAGCAGATGCGTCAGAATATGGAAGAACTTCAAACAGCGCAGGAAGAAGTTGCTCTTCAAAGTGAAAAATTCATCACATTTACCAACACTGTTAACCATACGCTCATTCGTGCTGAATATTCACCTGACGGAAATATGCTTTATGCAAATACTAAATTCCTCCAAAAACTAGGTTATACTTCAAACTCAGAAGTAGAAGGAAAAAATATTTCGATGTTTATTAATGAGAAAGATCGTGAATGGTTCTTTAAAATATGGGAAAGCTTAGCTAGTGGTGGTCGTCATTTTGAAGGTCACATGAAACACATGACAAAGCAAGGCAAAGATTTGTGGACGATGGCTACTTATACAAGTATGCGACGTTCTGATGGCACATCCGAAAAAATACTATTTCTTGGTTTAGATATTACAGAACAAAAACAACAGAGCCTTGACTATGAAGGCCAAATTTCAGCACTTAATAGAAGTAGCATTAAAGCAGAATTTACGATTGAAGGAGAATTCTTGGATTGCAATAAACTATTTCTCGATACATTCGATTATGAATCATTAAGTGACTTAGATGAGAAAAAAGTATTTGACATCATTGAGCGTATTGATTTAACTGACTTCACAAAAAAATGGGATCGTATTATTAAAGGAGATTCATTTAAAGGTGTAATGCGTGGTGTTACTAAAGATAATAAGACTAAATGGTTCAATTGTTCACTTACCGCAGTAAATGACATGTATGGTGACATTGCTAAAGTAATATATATTGCTCAGGATATTACGAATGAAAAATTGATGGAGATTGAATGCCGCAAACAAAATGAGCAATTATTGGCACATGAAGAGAAGCTGAAAGAATCGGAATTAAATCTAAGTAAGAAACTAGAGCGTGCTAAAGCTGAAATGCAACAACAGTTTAAAGAAATTGAAAAATCAAAACTACGCCACGAGAAAACCTTAGAAGGAATGTTGGATGCGATTTTAACAATGAATGAAGATGGACGAATTGACTTCTTTAACAGAGCTGCTGAAGATTTATGGAATTATTCTAAAGAGGATGTAATTGGTCACAATATTTCAATGTTATTTCCGCCTACACCTGAAGAGCCATTCAGTATATCTTTACTAACTCCCGGAAAGCCAAAGATGATTGGACAGCGGCAAGAAATTAAAATTATCACAAAAACTGGTGAAGAATGTCAGGTGTTAGTCATGCTTTCTGATGCCTTAGTAGATAATGAACACACTTATACGGCCTTCATTCAGAAGATTGAAGTAGAACTTTTTTAATAAAATTTTTATGAACGATTTTAAATCGCTCTTTCGTAAATTCGAAGATGAGCGTAAAGTGGTATTTTGCGAAATGCCCTCAAAAAAACTAGCTCAAGAGTTTATTGAGGAATTTATGAATTTCCTTTTCCCAGTAAACATGGGACGTTGCGTTAGTGAGCAGGAAGCGGAATCAACATACAATCTGTTACAGTTTAAACTGAAGGAATTGCTATTGCCCATTCGCAATCAACTCGAGCAGGATATTGACACCACAACAAATACCTTTATAGCCAAAACGGGTAGTATTTTTGATGCACTTATTAAGGATGCACATGCATTTCATAAATCAGATCCTGCAGCTAAAAGCCTATCGGAGGTAATAGTAGCGTACCCTGGTTTCTTTGCAATAATGGTATACCGAGTAACACATGAATTATACAAACTCAATATTCCGGTTCTACCACGACTCATTGCAGAGTATTCGCACAGCAAAACGGGTATTGACATTCATCCTGGCGCTACAATTGGAGAGTCCTTTTTCATTGACCATGGAACTGGTGTTGTTATTGGCGAAACGACCATTATTCATAAAAATGTAAAGCTATATCAAGGCGTAACATTGGGTGCACTAAGTGTTGAAAAAACAATGGCATCAACAAAACGCCATCCAACCATTGAAGAAAATGTGGTTATTTATGCCGGCTCCACTATTTTAGGAGGCGAAACCATTATTGGTCATGACAGTGTAATAGGTGGTAACGTATGGCTGACCGAAAGTGTAGCCCCCTACTCTCTCGTTCTTAATAAAACGGAAACGAAGGTGATGGAGGGAAAATATAAAAAGTAAATACTAAATTGAATTGCTGATTTGGCTAAGTGTATTGAAGGCTACCAAAACGAATCGCACAATACAATCTATAAACATTGGAGATATAAACAAAAAACGCCCCGAAAATTCGGGGCGTTTTTGTTTCGTATTTGGGTATATTACTTTGCAATATAATTTGCCAACCAATCACCCACCTCTGATGTTTTGCGTGGGTTTTCTTTATTGATATCTTCGGTAGCATATTCAGCAGCTAAACTCTCATCAACGGCTTTGCGAACAGCAGCGCCTTCTTTAACGAGTTTTAACGACTCTAATAACATTGCGGCTGATAAAATTGTAGCACATGGATTGGCAATGTTTTTGCCCTTAGCCTGCGGATATGAACCATGAATTGGCTCAAAAACCGAAGTATGAATACCTACAGATGCTGAAGGAAGCATTCCCATTGATCCTGTAATGACACTAGCCTCATCGGTGAGGATGTCACCAAACATATTTTCAGTTACAATAACGTCAAATTGTTTTGGGTTCTGAATAAACTGCATGGCAGCATTATCAACCAAAAGGTAGGTAACTTCAATATCTGGATATTGAGGAGCTAACTCTTGTACCGTTTCTCTCCACAAACGACTTGTTGCAAGAACGTTTGCTTTATCCACAGCGCATAACTTTTTACGACGTGTACGAGCCAATTCCAATGCAAGTTTTGTAACGCGAACTATTTCTTCTTTCGAATAAACACATGTATCATACGCTTTGTTTCCATCTTCACTACGACCACGTGGTTCGCCAAAATAAATACCGCCTGTAAGCTCCCGTATTACAACAAAATCAACGCCTTCAACCAACTCTTTGCGCAAAGGGGATTTGTGTATTAAGGACGGAAAAGTAACAACGGGTCTAATATTTCCAAACAATCCTAAACGCTTACGCATAGCAAGCAATCCTTGCTCTGGACGAACTTTAGCCTTAGGATCATTATCGAAACGTGGATCACCAATAGCGCCAAAAAGTACAGCATCCGAATTCATGCATAGTTCATGAGTTTCTTCTGGATATGGATTACCTACTGCATCAATGGCTGTAGCTCCAACAATACCCTGGGTAAATATAAACTGATGACCGAATTTCTTTTCAACTGCCTTGAGTACTTTTACAGCCTCGTTAACAATCTCAGGTCCTATCCCATCGCCGGGTAAGACAGCAATTTTGAATGTTGCCATTTAATAATTTGTGTTTAATGGTTATTAATATTTCTCTAAAATGTTAAGCATTTTTATGGTAGCTTTTATTGCAGCAACTGTTTGGTCGCTATCCAGACCACTAGTTTTTATTTCTTTATCCTGATAATTCCATGAGATCATAGTCTCAACAAGTGCATCAGACTTTCCGCCTGGCGGTATAGATACAGCATAATCCTTAAGAACAGGATGTTTCTTGCCTAACTTATCGTATATCTTCCACAAAGCTTTCACAAAAGCATCATACTGTCCATCACCATTTGATGATTGTTCGTAAAGCTGTTTCTCGATTTCAATGCTGAGAGTTGCTACTGGTTTAAGGCCACGAACCGATGATATTGCATAATTCTTTAATACTATTTTCTGCTCAATCGCTTTACTACCCAATACATCTGAAATAATAAATGGAAGATCTTCTTTTGATACACTTCTTTTCCTATCACCTAGTTCTATAACACGTTCCGTAACCTTTTTCATACTCTCAGGATCTAACTGAATGCCAAGCTCCTTAAGGTTTTGCTCAACATTTGCCTTGCCCGATGTTTTACCTAAAGCATATGTGCGCACTCTTCCAAAACGCTCTGGTATAAGATCATTATGATAAAGATTGTTTTTATTATCTCCATCGGCATGAACACCGCATGTTTGTGTAAACACATAATCCCCTATTACAGGTTTATTTTTGGGTATACGAATGCCTGAAAAAGACTCAACTATGCGGCTTACCAGATTAATTTTTGATTCATTCATCTGCATTTCGCAATTCAAATGATCGCGCAATACAGCAACAACGCTACTCAATGGAACATTACCTGCACGCTCACCCAGACCATTAACCGTAGTATGTATCCCGTTAAAGCCTGCTTTTATTGATGCATATACATTTGCCACCGCCAAATCATAGTCATTATGAGCATGAAAATCAAAATGCAAACCTGGATATTTTACTGTCATCTGCGAACAGAAATCTAAGGTTTCATCGGGATTCAAAACGCCCAAAGTATCTGGCATCATAAAGCACTGTATATCTTCATTTTTAAGCCCTTCCATTAAAAAAAAGACATAATCAGGTGAATGCTTCATCCCATTAGACCAATCCTCTAGATAAAGATTCACCGTAATTCCTTTAGAACGTGCATAACGAATGGCAGATTTAATATCAGCCAAATGCACATCAGGCTCCTTCTTTAGCTGATATTTTAAGTGCTTCAGAGATCCTTTGCTGAGTAAATTCACAACTTTACCACCTGCTTTATGAACCCAATCAATTGATTTATTTCCGTCAATAAAACCTAATATCTCAACTTTATGTAAGCATTTATTTTTCTTTGCCCAATCAATAATGGCATTAGCCCCACGAAATTCGCCTTCAGAGACGCGCGCCGAAGCCACTTCAATTCGGTCGACCTTTACCTCCTCTAAAAGGAATTTAGCAATCGTCAACTTTTCGGTATCAGAAAAAGAAACACCTGAGGTTTGTTCTCCATCCCTCAAGGTAGTATCCATTATTTGAACCTGCCTTACACTTTGGGGTTTTATGTTTTTTGCCACTTGCTTTAAATCTAATATTACTCAACCAACCATGGATTCTTATAGGCTGCAATTTTATCCTTTATATTTATCAGATAATCGATATCATCATAGCCATTAATTAGGCATGTTTTCTTATATGAATTAATTGCAAAATTCTCCTTTTCACCTGTAGCTATAATGCTTATAGTTTGATTTACTAAATCAATTTTAACCATTGATGCAGCATCCTTTTCAATAGTAGCAAACAGTTTTGCGAGAAAATCATCCGACACTTGAACTGGCAGAACACCATTATTTAATACATTACCTTTAAAGATATCTGCAAAAAAACTCGAAACAACAACTCTAAAGCCATAGCCATGAATAGCCCACGCAGCATGCTCGCGGCTTGAACCTGAACCAAAATTTCTACCTCCAATTAATATTTGACCTGAATAACGTGAATCATTCAGTACAAAATCTCTTATTGGCTGATTCGTTTTATCATAACGCCAGTCACGAAATAAATTATCGCCAAAACCATCTTTGCTTGTGGCTTTCAAAAAACGTGCTGGAATTATTTGATCTGTGTCAACATTCTCTATTGGAAGCGGAACACATCGTGATTCTATTGTTATAAATTTATCTACACCCATTGTTTTAAAATTTTCATTATTATAAAAAATCTCTTGGATCATTTAATTTACCTGTAACTGCTGCTGCAGCAGCAACCAAAGGACTAGCCAATAAAGTTCTTGAACCAGGGCCCTGGCGTCCTTCAAAATTTCTATTTGAAGTTGCCACAGCATACATTCCTTCAGGAACCTTATCATCGTTCATTGCTAAACATGCACTGCAACCAGGTTGACGTAGTTCAAATCCTGCATCAGTAAGTGTTTTGGCAATACCTTCTTCTATCGCTTGTTTTTCAACCTGTTTAGAACCAGGAACAATCCACGCCACCAAACCGTCAACTTTCTTCTTGCCTTTTACAAAAGAAGCAAACTCTCGCAAGTCCTCAATACGTCCGTTGGTACAACTTCCAACAAAGACATAATCAACCTTTTTACCAATCATTTTTTCACCTGGTTGATAGCCCATATATTTTAAGGCTTTCATATAAGATCCGCGAGCACTTTCCGGCATACTTGTCTCTGATGGTATGGTACCACTAAGAGCAATACCCATACCTGGGTTTGTGCCATAGGTAATCATCGGTTCAATATCTGATGTGTCATAAGTATATTCAGCATCAAATTTAGCATCCGAATCCGTGCGCAACTCTTTCCATTTTGCAACTTGAGTATCCCATTTTTCACCTTTAGGAGCATACATGCGGCCTTTCAAGTAATTGAATGTAACCTCGTCAGGCGCTATAAATCCACCACGTGCACCACATTCAATACTCATGTTACTAACTGTCATTCTACCTTCCATTGACATATTGCGGAAAGTACTCCCTGCATATTCAATAAAATAACCAGTACCTCCACTAGCTGATATTTTGGATATGATATAAAGAATAACATCTTTAGGAGTAACGCCCTTCTTTAAATCACCATTAACAGTAATGCGCATACTCTTTGGTTTAGGTTGCATGATGCATTGTGTAGCAAGCACCATCTCAACTTCACTCGTGCCAATACCAAAAGCAACAGCACCAAATGCACCATGCGTTGACGTATGACTATCTCCACAAACAATGGTCATTCCTGGTTGAGTAATTCCTAACTCTGGTCCTACAACATGTACAACACCTTGCAAAGGATGATTCAAACCAAATAATTGAATTCCATGACGTGTGGTATTTTCAGTCAATTTATTTACTTGCATACGCGACAGCTCATCTTTGATTTCGAGATGCTGATTCACCGTAGGCACATTATGATCAGGCGTGGCAAAAGTATGCTCTGGCTTTAAGACCTTAATGCCTCGTTTCTCAATTCCAGCAAAAGCTTGCGGACTGGTTACTTCATGAAGTAAATGACGGTCGATATACACGACACTCGGCCCGTCTTCGATCTGAGCCACTACATGGCTATCCCAGACCTTGTCAAATAATGTTTTCCCTGTCAATTTTTAAAATTATTAATAGTTAAACGTATATAAGCAAAAAACCATTCCCGATGATGAGAATGGTTTTTTAAAATCCTTTATATTGTACATACCATTCTCACTCAGGCACTTTACTAATAATGCCAATAATAATGATACTTAATATGTTATTCAATAATCTCATAATCTTTTATTAATACTGCAAAATTAATAAAATTTCTTTTAATACAAACTATTCAACAGACAATAATATATATATATGTATAATTATCCAATATCATCATACCTTACACATATTGCTGTATTACATGTATTTATATGTATTATAGTTAAAAAACTCAAAATATGCTTATACATATATATAAGGTATAATAATGATTACGATTTTTATTCATGCGTTTATATTTTAAAGATCAAATGAAATATTGATTAATTCAAATTCGGTTGATTGAGAATTTAAAGAAGAAACCAAAAGAGCTCTCCTATATATAAGGTATATTCATAGTAAATAAATATTGCCCCTTATTCACAAAAAAAATGAGGTGTATTGATAAACAGAAACACATTTAAACAATTCAATATACAAGCTAAATAATGTACTAAAACACCTATCAGCAATATTCACAACTAACACATTCAAAATTTAGAGTCAATTCAAGAATGTTGTATTTTTTACCTACTGTTAAAAAATAGAAACCAGATAAAAAAGATAAATAAGACTTGCAGCTCTAACGATAAATTTCAAACACATAGAATTAACAAGCCTTGTAGAGTATTTGTCAAATTCTAGACCTTGTCTAAATGTAAAATATCAGTTGGCATTTTTTTATTAGGTAAAGTAGATACATAAACGCTCACCATCCTATAAGATTTAAATATAATGGGAACTGAGAAACGAAACTAAGTAATGACGAGACATTCAAGCAACACTCATTAAAACTATACGTCATTATCCCGATAAACAATGTGTTCAAATTTCAAACTGAAACCACAAAAAGAAAGAATCAAAAGAATCAATATAAGAATTCACAAATAAAGCAAAAAGAGCGCAACCTTCATAACAAACTATATGTATGATTATTAAATCACTTAAATACAATTAATGAAAAACAAAAAGAAGGATGGATAAGAAGCCAAAATATAAATGAATGAAAAAAATAATCAGAGCTAATTAAATAAAACGCCTATGGAATAATCAAAACATATAATATTCGAGCTACATGTCTTTATTTACAGTCTATACACAATACAAATCCAATTATTGGCAACAATAATATAGACTATAGAGAAGAAAGTTAAAATTCAAATCATCCAAACCCTAAATTGACGAATAAAAATTAAGCCTATCTTTGTAAAAATGAAAAACATGGTATGAAAAAACATGAAACGCATGATGGTATTGAGATTGGAGGCCTTCCAGTAAGACCGAAAATCTATATTGAGACATACGGATGCCAGATGAATGTAAACGATAGCGAAGTAGTAATATCCATTTTAAAGCAAAACAACGGAGAGGTAACCGATCGAATAGAAGATGCCGATATCGTCTTGGTCAATACCTGTTCAATCCGCGAAAATGCTGAACAAAAGGTGCGCACGCGCCTCTTTGATTTTAAGAAGGCGAAGAAGAAAAGGCCAAGTATGATTGTAGGCGTTTTGGGTTGTATGGCCGAACGGTTAAAAGAAGAACTACTGGAAAACAAAATCGTAGATTTGGTTGTTGGCCCAGACTCATATCGCCTACTACCAGAGCTTTTAGAGGATGCCGCCAGACATCAGAAAGCAATCAATACAGAACTATCCATAGAGGAGACCTATGAGAATATCATTCCATCAAGAACAGATGCAAACGGGGTAAGTGCATTTGTATCCATTATGCGAGGATGCAATAATTTTTGCACCTACTGTGTGGTTCCATATACCAGAGGCAGAGAACGTTCTAGGGATCCTGAAACCATTTTGAATGAAGTTCGCAATCTATTAGAAAACGGTTACCGAGAGGTAAGCTTACTTGGTCAGAATGTAAACTCGTATAGTTGGGGTGAGGGCAAATCGATTTTAAACTTCCCCAAACTTATTCGACAAGTATCCCTTGTAGACCCACAAATGAGGGTACGTTTCTCAACATCCCACCCAAAAGATATTTCAAATGAACTTCTCGAAACAATAGCTGAGCACAAAAATATATGCCGGAGCATTCACCTCCCTGTTCAGTCGGGGAGCAATCGTATTTTGGACTTAATGAGTCGAAAATACAGTAGGGAATGGTATCTTGAGCGAATTGAAGCCATCCACAAGATTATCCCCGACTGCACCATCACCACCGATATCATTTCAGGATTTTGTTCTGAGACCAAAGACGACCATGAAGCTACCCTCGACCTCATGAAGACGGTATCCTTCGATTTAGCCTATATGTTTAAGTATTCAGAGCGTCCAGGTACCCTTGCGGCAAAAAAATACAAAGATGATGTTCCCGAAGAAGAAAAGTCAGAACGACTAAACCAAATCCAAAAACTCCAATCAAAGCTCTCTGAAAAGAGCTGCAAATCCGAAATAGGAAAAACTCGAGAAGTCTTAATAGAGAAGACATCCAAGCGATCGGACAGCGATTTTTCAGGGCGAACAAGTCAGAATAAAGTGGTCGTATTTCCAAAAACAAAAGCATCGATCGGAGATTATGTTCAGGTAAAAATTATATCAGCGAACTCAGCAACACTTATTGGTAAGAGTATCGAGTAAAACCCACAATCCACAATAGAAAGGCGATTCACTTGTTCATTACTTGTTAGTATCATTTTTGCATTTAACAAATATTTATTTTTTTTTATTCATAATAGTTTGTATCTTGCACAAGAATTATTTATCTTAGTAGAGAATTTAGAAAGACAAAAATGTATAACAACAAACATATAACCTCTAAACCCCTAGTTAAATCTGGCCATTGAAGAGAAAAACATATGAATTATATAACTTTCGATAAAACACAGTTAATAAATTTAGAATATTCCCTCAACAAAGAAATTTTAAGAACCAATAGAGCCGGTTCTTATTCTCTTACCACCATCATTGGTTGTAATACCAGAAAATATCACGGTTTACTAATTGTCCCTATTGAAGAATTTGGAGGAAAACGTCACGTCTTACTATCAGGACTCGACGAAACCATAATTGAAAAAGGAAAAGAGTTCCATATTGGAATTCATAAATTCCAAGGTGATCATTTATTCCCTAAAGGACATAAATATGTACGCGACCTTAATATTGAAGCAGTAGCGAGCACATTATATAGAATAGGTACCGTATTGTTCCGCAAAGAAACCGTAATGGTTAATAATGAAGAACAATTATTAGTTAAGTATATATTAGAGGATAGTGCTGAGACTGTCACCCTTCGATTTAATCCTTTATTAGCATTCAGTAGCATCCATGGCTTATCAAAAGACAATCCAGATG
>JBBRXJ010000043.1:0-29106 GCA_038248505.1 Bacteroidales bacterium | reverse complement strand
TGTGTGATTTTATCCATGGATAGTTTATTTGCTGTTGCTGTTGCAAATATCACCTTTTAGGTGATACTGTCAAAGACATAACTAATTTATTTATAATTAATTATAATGTTTTTTTGTTATGTCTGCGACTTCTGGGTTATACTGGAATCTCTTTATTCACATTTCTACATCCCATTAATGCATACCAGAGCATGTATATTAGGCAGGCAAAAATTACCCAATAACTATTGATGTATCCAATTTTATCTGATACAAAGCCTTGAATGAGCGGTATAATACCACCTCCGCAAACCATTACCATAAAGATACCCGAAGCTGCAGCAGTGTATTTGCCGAGTCCTTCAACAGCTAAGTTGAATATGCCGCCCCACATAATTGATGTACATAAACCACACAATACAAGGAAGACGATACCAACAGGCACTGCAATATTTAATACTGGAAGATTAAAACTTATTGAACTAGGTAATAAAATAGCCAATAAAACAAAGAGTAAACCAAGTGTTGAAACTGTAATCATCATTGCTTTACTGGAAACTTTTGACCCTATTGATGCGCCAACTAAACGACCAATCAACATGAGCAACCAATATATACCAACAATGCTTCCAGATGTTGTAGCGTCAATTCCTAAACCTGGGAATAATTTGGCATTTGATACTTGTTGCGCTTTTTTGTATGTATCTTGAGTTACAATTTTGGGTTGAAAACCGGCTTTTGATATATTCTGCTCATCAGAAGTTTTAATTTCAGCAAGATAGGCAGCGTCTGATTGCTGTTTTTGATATTCAATTACTTTTTCGCTTGCTTGTTCTGTTGTAAAAGCGGTCATATATAAATTAGCTGTACTTGGAATCCCAATTTCCACTCCTACATAAATAAAGATAGCAATAGCACCAAGAATGAAATGGCGAAATACGAGAGGACTATGTGAATCCTTTTCTTTTTTACTTCCTGCTACTTCTAAATGAGGTTCAGGAATCTTAACGAATGAAAGAACAATAAAAGCTAAAGCAAAAATTCCTAACGCTAAAAATAAGGCAGGATTTGCTTTTCCAATAGTACGTCCATATTCAGCCCCCATTAAGTAACCAACAAGCATTGGTGTAATGGTTGCTCCAATTGAATTGATGGAACCTCCAAATTGTAAAAGTTTATTGCCTGAATTTCCTCCACCACCAAGTGTATTTAACATTGGATTTACAACGGTATTTAACATACACATTGAAAAACCTGATACAAAAGCACCCATTAGGTAAACGGTAAAACTACCTACTTGACCAGAAAGAAATTGTATTGTAACGCCAGTGAAACCTACAGCAATTGCTGATAAAGCCGTTACTTTATAGCCAAATCTTTTTAACATTATTCCTGCTGGAATACCCATAAATGCATAAGCAAGAAAGTTTCCTAAAAAACCTAATTGCGATTCAAAGTTTGAAGCACCAAATTGTTTTGCCACGATAACGCCCATTGGACTTGGTAATCCAGTTACAAATGCAATCATAAAAAAGAGAGCGAACATCATTGCTATGGGCAATGTATTATTCTGTTTTTGAGTCATAGTGTTTTAGATTAGTTTATTATTGAACTTATTTTTCATATACTTTAAATTATTAGTTATGCTAGTTGTTTGCCACCGTCGCCAATTTCAGCAACGTAGAACTGAGGTTTTAAACCTGTTCGTGCTTCATAATTTTTGCCAACTTGTGCGATAAATGTATCAATGGCTTCGTCCTTAACAATAGATACAGTGCAACCTCCAAAGCCTCCACCGGTCATACGTGTGCCAATTACACCTGCTATTTTACGTCCCTCTTCAACCATGGTGTCGAGTTCTTTTCCTGTTACTTCATAGTCATCACGTAATGAATCGTGCGATGCATTCATGAGTTTTCCGAAAAGCTCCAATTGTCCAGCTTTTAATGCTGCTACAGCATCTGTTGTACGTGTGATTTCAGAAACCACGTGTCTTGCGCGATTACGAATAATAGGATTTTCAATTTTACTTTCTACTGCTTTAAAATCAGCCATGCTTAGCTCACCCAAATTTCGGATGGCTTTATATGGTTGAATAGCAGTAACCGCCGCTTTACACTCAGCAACACGCTCGTTGTACTTACCTGAATCGAGTTTGTGCGGACTATTGGTATTACTAATAACGATTTTACATCCTTTAAGAATAACAGGAACCAAATCGTATTGTAGGGTATCGCAATTTAAAAAGATAGCATGATCTTTTTTGCCCATACCTGAGGCAAATTGATCCATAATACCACACATTACACCAGCAAATTCGTGTTCGGCTTTTTGACTCATTTTTACGAGCTCTAAGCGATCGAGGCCAAAACCAAAGGCTGCATTAATTGCAACGGCAGTTACAACTTCTAATGCAGCTGATGAGGATAATCCAGCACCATTGGGTACGTCACCATAGAAAAGCAAATCGGCGCCTGTAGTAGGAGTGAGGCCTTTTTTTACGAACTGTGCAATTACTCCAAGTGGATAGTTTACCCATAATTTATTAGGTAAGGGTTGAGTGAGTTCAGTCAACGCCAATTGTTTTTTTTCGGTCATATTTACCGATGCAAAACGAATAAATGGATTATTGGTTTTCTTAATTAGGCAGTAATTTCCAAATGTTAATGCACAGGGGAAAACATATCCGCCATTGTAGTCGGTATGTTCACCAATTAGGTTAACTCTACCTGGTGAAAAATATACAGCATCAGCAGCTGCGCCATATTCTTGTTGAAAAGCTTTTTTTAAATCATCTACTGTCATAGTTGTAAGTATTAATGGTCTTTATTTAAACTATATTTTTTATTATAATATACTACCAAAAATAGGCGTAAAATGCAATGATAAGTCCGAGTATCATTACGGTATGAAATACATCCCAATAGTTCCAACTGGCTCGTGTTGCAGCTTTTTGTTCATCTGAAGCTGATGCAAACGTCAGTCCTTGCAATTGTTCTTCGGTAGGTTTTTTAGTGAAGAAGCTAACACCAATAACAACAGCAGCACTAAAGATGAAAAGGTAGATACAGAAATACAACCAATTGATTGCTGCAATTTGCGCCAGTATGCCATCTTCAGGTAATGAATCGTGAAAAATTAAAAGACTTAAACGAGCCATACCAACGATAAATCCAGAAATTAATCCAGCAAAACCTGCAGCAGGCGTTATTTTTCTGCTAAAAATACCCAACAGAAATACGACTGCAATGGAAGGAGCAATGAGGGATTGAACGTTTTGAAGATATTCATACAGTACATCGGCAATTGATTTCATTACAGGAATCCAAATTAATCCTAAAATTACTATTACAAAAGTAGCCCAACGACCAACTTTTACTAAGTGTTTTTCAGAAACTTCAGGGCGGTATTTTTTATAAAAATCAACAGTAAATAAAGTCGCTGATGAATTAAATTTTGATGCCAAAGAACTCATTAATGCTGCAAAAACGCCAATAATAACAAGCCCTTTAATACCTGCTGGTAATAGTGATTTTATGAGTGAAGGATAGGCTGCATCGGTATTTTCCATTACAATTAATCCCTTTTGCGAAAGAGTATAGGCAATCATACCTGGAACGAGGAATAAAAAAACGGGCAATAATTTTAGATAGCCGCCGAGAATACTACCACGTCGTGCTTCTCTCTCATTGGCTGCCGAAAGTGTACGTTGTACAATAAATTGATCGGTACACCAATACCAAAATCCAATAATTGCAGAACCAAAAATTACACCAGGCCAAGGAAAAGCACCATCTGACGCGGAACGTATTAAGTGCATTTTATCGCCCATAGTAAGTTCTATTTCGCTCCATCCTCCCGCTTTTATAATACCTAGAGTTACAATAATTAATGAACCTATAATAAGTATAGGAGTTTGAAATACCGAGGTGTAAAGAATGGCTTTCATACCTCCAAGAATGGAATATATACCAGTTACTAAAACCAATAGTATTGCACCAATCCAAAAGAAATCAATTCCCCATATACTGTCTATTCCAAGTACTGTTTTTAATACAATACCTCCTGTAAAAACAGTAACAGAAATTTTTGTTAGTACATAACTGATGAGAGAAATAACCGATAGGAATGTACGTGACTGTTTGTTGTATCGTTTCTCTAAAAATTCCGGCATTGTAAAAACTTTTGCTCGTTCATAGAATGGTACAAAAACCCATCCTAAAACAAGAATCAGCCAGCCTTGCATTTCCCAATGCGCCATTGCCATTCCACTGGCAGCACCTGCTCCAGCAAGTCCAACCAAATGTTCTGATCCAATATTGGAAGAGAAAATAGAGGAGCCAACAGCCCACCATTTTGCTTTGCGTCCTGCTAAAAAATAATCCGCAGAGCTTTCTTCTTTTTGTCTTACTGCCCATATTACAATAGCCGCAAGAGCTATAAAAAATAAGGCAACGATAATCCAATCTATTAATGCCATAGTGATGTTTGTCAGGTTAGGTTAAACTTATAAGTGGATGATTATTCTTTTTTCTTTTTCCAGATTTCCTCAATTTCTTCAAGTGATTTACCTTTGGTTTCAGGAACGAGCTTCCAAACAAAAATAGCAGCCAGTATGCCCATTACGCCATAAATCCAATACGAAAAGCCGTGGTTGAATATTCTTGTTAATGCTTCATTGTCATTCATCATAGGGAAGGTCCATGAAACTACCCAGTTTGTAATCCATTGCATAGCAACGGCAATACTCATTGCACCGCGAATACTATTGGGGAATATTTCTGAAAGAAGTACCCAGGTAACAGGTCCCCAGCTCATAGCAAATCCAGCAACATAAGTAAGCATGCATATTAAGGCCCCCACACCAGGATTAGGGAAAATATAAAATGCAGTACCTAGGGCAAGCATACTAACTCCCATCGCTACACCACCAATAATCATTAGCGGTTTACGACCAAATTTGTCAACTGTAAAGATTGCTACCACGGTAAATAATAAATTAATTACACCCACAATAATCGTTTGAAGCATAGATGCATCTGAACCTAATCCTAGGTTTCTGAAAATATTGGATGCGTAATAGAGTACAACATTTATTCCAACTAATTGTTGAAATGATGAGAGTAATAGCCCGACAAATATTACAAAGAAACCGTATGATAGCCAAGGCATATTGGTTTCATGAAGCGTTCCTTTAATTTCTTTTAATATAGTATCTGCTTTGTCGTCTCCAGCAATTTTCTTTAAAATTTTAAGAGCTTTATCGTCTTTCCCTTTTAAAGCCATGTAACGAGGTGTCTCTGGTACAAAGAAGAGTAATATAAGAAAAATTCCTGCGGGGATTACACCTGATAAGAACATATATCTCCAACCTACCTCTTTTAGCCATTCTTGATCGCCGCTAAGCGTGATATAATAGTTTACAAAATAAATTACGAGCATACCAAATATGATCGCAAACTGATTCCATGAAACCAATTTGCCACGAATATTTGCAGGTGCAATTTCAGCAATATACATTGGTGAGAGCATAGAAGCCAAGCCTACGCCAATACCTCCTATGATACGGTAAATAACAAAAGCATTTACATCAAGCACACCAAAGCAATTAAATGATTCAGGAAAACTAGCGCCTACAGCCGAAAGAGTGAATGCAATAGCCGATATGATTAAGCCATTTTTTCGTCCGATTGATTTTGCAATAGTGCCTGCTAATGCACCACCAATGATGCAACCAATAAGTGCGCTTGCTATTACAAATCCTTTGGCATTGTTAACGAGACTCAACAGTCCTTCTTCAGTCGTTGGAACAACTTGTGATGATAGTTGAATGATTACATAAATTAAAATGGCAAGTAAAGCTCCATTTATAATCCAACCGGGCATTTTATTGTTAAAAAGTTTAACAATAAGACTTGCAATTACAACATAAACAAGTGAAAACGTGCTAATCATTATCAGACCATACTGAGCAACAAATTGCGCTGCATAAGTAGCGTCTGTTGTTATTCTTGTCAAATAAAAACTGACAATATGTTCTTCTGCGCCGTTAACAACAGCGGTGTCGTAACCAAATAGTAGACCACCAAGGGTAGCTACAAGGGTTAGCATCATTATATAAAAAGGATTCCCTTTTTCATATGAATTGATTGTGGTGCTGCTGGCACCAGTGTTTATCATTGCCATGTTGGGGTTGGTTTTAAAATGAAGCTGCCCCGCATTTTGCGGAGCAGCCTTAAATTATTAAATGTATAAATTAATGATTTGTTCGTAGAGTTCTTGTTTGCCGCTGATTTGCTTTGGCTCACCATTTTTAATGGCTAAATCGCGCAGATCTTCAAGTTTTAATTGACCGGCAACATATTTTGCTCCATCGCCGCTTTCAAATGAAGCATAACGATCTTTGCGGAGTTTTTTGTAATCTGATTTCTCAAGTATATCGGTTGCCACTAGCATTGCTCTTGCGAAGGCATCCATACCTGAAATATGTGCAATGAATAAGTCTTCGAGATCAGTGCTATTTCTGCGGGTCTTTGCATCAAAATTGATACCACCTGTTGTGAATCCACCTGCTTCAATAATTACAAGCATGGCTTCTGTGAGCTCATAAATGTTAATAGGAAACTGATCGGTATCCCATCCATTCTGATAATCCCCACGATTTGCATCAATACTACCTAGCATGCCTGCATCTGCACCTATTTGTAAGTCGTGTTGGAAAGTGTGTTGTGCAAGTGTTGCATGGTTAACTTCTATATTTAATTTGAAGTCTTTATCTAAACCATGTTGACGTAGGAATCCGATTACGGTTGCAGCATCAAAATCATATTGATGTTTGCTTGGCTCCATAGGTTTGGGTTCAATAAGGAAAGTACCTTTCCAACCTTGTTTACGAGCATAATCACGAGCCATAGCTAAGAAACGACCCATATTATCAAGTTCGCGTTTAGTAGATGTGTTTAGTAATGAGCTATAACCTTCCCGGCCACCCCAGAATACATAGTTTTCACCACCTAATGCGATAGTAGCATCAATTGCATTCTTAACTTGATAACCAGCCCAGTTAATTACATTGAAATCAGGATTGGTTGAAGCACCATTCATATAACGAGGATTTGAAAAGAGATTCGCAGTACCCCATAATAGTTTCATTCCTGATGCCTGTTGCTTTTGTTTTGCATAATCAACAATGGCTGCCAAACGTTTTTCTGACTCGGCAATATTGCTTGCTTCTTCAATCAAATCAAAATCATGAAAGCAATAGTATGGAATCCCACATTTGGTAGCAAACTCAAAGGCTGCATCCATTTTGTTTTTTGCTCTTTCAATAGCATCAGCTCCTGCTGCCCAAGGAAAAACTTTTGTACCCGGTCCAAATGGATCGCCACCTGTACCACACAAGGTATGCCAGTATGCCATGGCAAAACGAAAATGATCTTTCATTGTTTTTCCAGATACCATTTTGTTTTCATCATACCACTTAAAGGCCATCGGATTTTTTGAATCTCTACCTTCAAACTTAATTTTCCCTATTCCTGGGAAAAACTCTTTGTTTCCAATTGTTACAGTCATATTCCTTTTATATTTATTTTATTTATGTTAACTATTTCTGAGCTTTTTATAATTTAAAATTAGGTCGTATAAAAATTTTATTATGCTTTGTAAAATCTTTATTTAATTGACTTTTTCAATACCGATTTCCAATTTTTATATGCTTCCGCATATTGTTTTGCTTTCTTTTTGTCAGGCTCAATCACACTAATTTTTTGGAGGTTAGCAAATGCTTCTTTTGGTGTTTTGTAAGCACCAATACCTAAACCAGCACCTTTTGCAGCACCTTGTGAGCCATCTGTATTGTATAATTCGATGGAAGCTCCAGTTATGCCAGCAAGCGTTTCGCGGAAAATAGGACTGAGGAACATATTAGCATGCCCCGCACGAATTACCTTTGCATCAATACCTGTTTTTTTCATAACCTCAATACCGTAGTTAAAAGCAAAAACAATGCCTTCTTGCGCTGCACGCATTAGATGACCTTTCTTGTGAGTATTGAAACTTAAATTGTTTATCATACAACCATGATTTTGATTGCCGAGTAAGCGCTCTGAACCATTACCAAAAGGCAGTATAACGAGACCTTCTGAACCGATAGCAATCTTTTCGGCCATCTCATTCATCTCAGGATAATCTAGACCTGTACCTACATTATGTTTGAGCCATGAATTTAAAATACCTGTGCCATTAACACATAATAACACCCCTAATCGTGTTTTCTTTGAATCATGATTAACATGTGCAAAGGTATTTACGCGACTTAATGGGTCGTATTTTACTTCGCCACTTACCCCATATACAACACCTGATGTTCCTGCTGTTGCAGCAATTTCCCCTGGATTTAAAACATTTAATGAAAATGCATTGTTTGGTTGATCACCTGCTCTGTAAGCAATGGGAGTTCCCTCTTCTAAACCCAATTCATTGGCAACCGTCTTTTGAACCCTACCTTGTACAGAGAAGGTAGGAACGATATCTGGAATAAATTGTTGAGGGATACCATATTCTTTTAAGAGAAAATCAGCTACTTCATTTTTTTTGAAATTCCAAAATATACCTTCTGATAATCCTGAAATAGTAGTGTTAATTTGACCCGTAAGGCGCATAGCAATATAATCGCCAGGCAACATTATTTTATGTATCTTTTTAAATTTTTCAGGTTCATTTTGTTTTACCCAGCGAAGTTTTGATGCGGTAAAATTACCTGGTGAATTCATTAATGAACCGAGACATTTGCGAGCACCAATCTTTTTAAACGCTTTATTTCCAATCTCAACAGCTCTGCTGTCACACCAAATAATGGAAGGACGAATCACTTGTTGGTTTTTATCAACCATTACTAAACCATGCATTTGATAAGATATACCTATACCCCCAATTTCTTTTTTATGTATCCCCGATGAATTCATAACGTCTTGTGTAGCAAGACTTAGGTTTTCCCACCACATTTCAGGTTTTTGCTCGGCCCAACCTGCTTTTTGAGCAGTGATGGCCATTTCTTGTTTTGGGTAAAAGGTTGATGCTTTGCACATTCCGCTTGAAGCTTCAATTAAACTTGCTTTAACGGAAGAGCTTCCGATGTCATATCCTAGTAAATACATGTTGCTTAATGTTTTTGATGTTAAGAAAAACAAATATAGTTAATCTTTTGACATAATAAAATGCCTGTCAATAAACATAAGTACGTGAATTTAAAAAGAATTAAAATTAATTTGGAATGCTTAATTTTGAGCAAATTATAAATAATGCAAAATTTACATCTAAATAGGCCTTTTGCATTTCAGGTAATGATTAAACCAACGGGTTCAAATTGTAATTTGAATTGTACGTACTGTTATTATCTTGAAAAACAAAAGTACTACCCTAATTCGAATGAATTGATAGAGATATCCTTACTTGAACTCTTTATCAAACAGCATATTGAGTGTCAGGATGTTCCTTTAATTCAGTTTGTTTGGCAAGGAGGCGAGCCTACGCTAGCAGGGATTGATTTTTACAGGAATGCTTTGAAAATTCAAGATAAATATAAAGGCAACAAACGAATTGAGAACATACTTCAAACGAATGGTGTTTTGTTAAATGATGAGTGGTGCCGTTTTTTGAGTGTAAATAATTTTTTAGTTGGTATTTCTATTGATGGTCCAGAACATCTACATAATGTATACCGAAAAAACAAAGGCGGAAAAGGGACGTGGAATGAAGTTATGAGAGGAATTTCGCTATTGCAAAAATACCATGTTGAGTTTAATACGCTAACCACAATTAATGATGTAAATGTTAAATTCCCGGCTGAAGTTTATACCTTTTTGAAACAAATTGGAAGTCGTTATATTCAATTTTTACCAGTTGTTGAGCGCATTGAAAATTTTGCTCTTTCACTTCTTTCGGATGATGAATCTGCTGAAATTACACCATGGTCTGTTAATGCAATAAAGTTTGGTGTATTTTTGAATACTATTTTTGATATATGGGTTCGAGCGGATGTTGGTAAAATATTTGTTCAGCATTTTGATGTAGCCCTTGCGAATTGGGTAGGAGAGATGCCTGGCTTATGCGTTTACAGTGAGATATGTGGTGATGCTACGGCTCTAGAAAAAAATGGGGATATTTATTCTTGTGATCATTATGTTTTTCCTGAATTTTTATTGGGAAATATCACTCAAATGAATTTAAAATTGCTTTTAAGTTCTCAGCAACAAGTTCAATTTGGCACTGCTAAAAAGAGCGAGCTACCTCTCATCTGTATTGATTGTGAATACCGCTTTGCTTGTCATGGTGGTTGTCCTAAATTACGTTTTACTAAACAAGAAGGTGAAAAAAAGAAATTAAATTTTTTATGTGAAGGATATAAGAACTTCTTTGAACACATTCATCCTTATATGCAATTTATGGCTGAAGAATTGGGTAAAAAATGTTCCCCTGCTAATGTTATGGTTTGGGTAAGAAAACAAGATCTTAAAGAAGGTATTGTTTTAAATTCTCCTGAAATAGCATTAAAAAAAAACAACTGAAGATTCACATGAAAAAGCAAATAGGAATGATAAATGCTTTTGTGGAAGTGGAAAAAAATATAAAAACTGTTGTTTAAAATGTAGGAGTTAAATTATCGGATTGGCAAAGATAGTATAAAGCGACTCCCTTTATCTACATCGCTTTCAACTAAAATCTCGCCTCCAGTTTTGTCTATAAATTCTTTGCAAATAATTAAACCTAAACCGGTACCTGCTTCGCCTGATGTGCCTGATGTACTTCTGTTTTCACCTATTTTAAATAGTTTGCTAATTTGTTCTTTGGTCATACCCACTCCTGTATCTTCGATAGTAATGATTGCTCGAGCTTTTTTTTCTTCGCATGAAATAATGACTTTTCCTTCAATGGGAGTGAATTTGATTGCATTATTTATAAGATTTCTGACAATTGTATTTAACATGTTAGGATCCGCAAAGGCATTAACAGGAGCTTTAATATTGTTTATTAATTGAATGTTTTTCTTCTCAGCATTGAGTTGTAATAAATCAAAATTCTTTTTTACTAAGTTTTGTAAATCAACACTTTCTGGACTGAATGTTACTTTGTTTGTTTGAGTTTTTGACCATTGAAGTAAATTCTCGAGAAGTTCATAGGCATGTTCGCTTGAAGTTTTTATCATTTCAATCATCTCTTTTTTCTCATTATCCTCAATACTTTCGTATTGCTTTGTTAGCATACTAGAAAGGCTAATTATTGCATGAAATGGATTTTTTAAATCATGCCCAATAATGGAGAATAGTTTACTCTTTGTTACATTTAAACGCTCAAGTTCGTTTCTTTGTAATTCAAGTTCTTCCTTTTGTTGAATGATTTCTTCTTTCTGCTCCTCTAGTTGCGAATTCGCTTCTTGCAAATATTCTGCTTGTACTTTAATTTTTTCTTCAGCACGAATAAGTTCTGTAATATCACGTCCAATACCAACCATACCAATAACATCGCCAGATGCATTTCTAATTGGTACTTTGGTGGTTGATACGATACGGTCGTTTCCATGCTCATCAATACCTGGTTCAATTCGATTAATTAATGGCATTCCTGTTTGCATGATAGACTGTTCATCTGCAAGAAATTGATCAGCTAAATCCGCATCATAAAAATCATGATCTCTTTTACCAATTAATTTTTCCGGCCGTCCTTCGCTTCCTATCATTACTCTTGAGAGGGTAATATTTGCGAGTACAAATCGGCTTTCAATATCTTTAATATAAATAAAATCAGGCAGGTTGTCTACAAGTGTACGTAATTGGTTTTCTTTGGTAAATAATGATTCTTGAGTTTTGTGAACCACTTCTTCTTTTTCTTCTCCAACTTTAAGAGTATATTGTCTGATAAAAAAGATAATAGCTGCTGAGATAATAAGGATAATTATCAAAATAAACCATGTTGTCAGCCAAAAAGGGTTAATGATTGTTATATATAATGCTGTGCCATCATCATTCCATACATCATCATTATTACAGCCCTTTACACGAAAAACATAATTTCCCGCACGAAGATTTGTATAACGAGCAATTCGATTATCTGCATTGGTCTCAACCCATTCTTTATCGTATCCTTCCAGTTTATATTTATATAAATTACGCGAAGGGAATGTGTAGTCTAGTGCAGCGAATTCAAAATACAAATCATTTTCCTTATGATTTAAAATGACTTTTCCTAAAGCAATCTCTTTTTTAATTTCGGTAAATCTATGACTGGTATATTTCTGATTTAAAACTTTGAAATCTGTTATTACAATGGGAGGTATGTGTCTATTAATATTGTTTCGAATACTATCTGGATAGAATGCATTGTAACCATTAATACCTCCAAAGTATAATTGACCTTCTTTGTCTGAAAAATAGGCCCCCATTCCAAATTGCTCTTCTTGAACTCCGTCTTTCATGTCGTAGTCCGTAAGTTTTTCAATTTTAGTATTGAATTTTATTAAGCCTTTGCTTGTACTTAGCCAAATATTATGTTGTTTATCGGAGAGTATTCCGTAAATCATATTGCTTTTAAAACCTGTTTTTTCGTCAAAGACTTTTATTGAGCCGCTTTGTTTATTATATCGTATTAAACCACTACCCATAGTTCCAAACCACATATCACCACTAATGTCTTCGTGAATGGAAAAGGCATCAATATTTCGAGAGGTGGATGTGTCTGTTGCAAAATCTTTTATTATAGTTATTTTTAAGTTCTCATAATTTATAAAGTCAATACGGTTTACGCCGCCATTTTTTGTGCCAGCCCAAATTATTCCTTGGCTATCGTGATATAATACCGGAATAATATCGGATGATAAGCCATCTTTTTTTGTAATTGACCTAATAATGTTTCCATTGTTGTCAATGATAATGATTCCAGAACCCCAAGTTCCACACCAGTAGTTATTGCTTTTATCGGTATAGATACTAAATACGTTGTTAAATTGCTTGTTAAAAACAGACCAGTTTTTTGTTTGTTTGTTGAATCGTAATACGCCAGCACCTTCAGTGCCAACTAATAAATTTGATGTGCCAATTTCCGGAGTGATATAAAAGATTGAATTTCCAAATTGTACTTCTTTCCCATTTATTGTTGGGAGATATTCTTTTATGGCTAGAGTAGTTTCATCTAGTTCAATGAGTCCTTTATATCTTGTTCCAACGTAAAGTTTATCTTTGGCTTTAAAGAAGGACATAATAACATAACCAGGTAAATAATGAGCAAAACGATTAACACCTAAATCAACCGTTAATTTTGTGGCTCCACCTAAATAAGTACCAAACCAAAGTATCCCACTTTTACTCTTGGTCATTGATAGGATGGCGTCATCACTTATACTACTCTCAACAAAGGGGATTTTCTTGTACACCCAATATTTATTCGTATTGAGGTCATAATTTACTAAACCACCACCACGGGTACCAATCCATAAATGATTGTTTTCGGATATCATTAATGATTGTACAGTACTAATAGGGAGTTGTAGCGATTTACCTGGTTCATCATTAAATAACTCAATCCCTTTGGTAATTTTATTATATTTAAAAAGACCTAACCAAGATCCAATCCAAATGTCATGTGTTGTTTCAATAACATCATTTACCGTTGCATTATTTAGTCTGGGGTCTGTACTAATTTTTTCATAATGCTCATTTGATGGATAAAATTTATAAAGCCCCGTTCTACCAATAAGTATCCCTGAATTTTCAACATTATTATCGGGGAGCAACACTCTAATTCTCGATTTAGGAAGAGGAAGATTATAATGTATAAAACGATTCTTTAACCGATCATATTTATTGAGATTTCCATCAGCAGTTGCAAACCATAAAAAGGTATTTTGATCTTGACAGATAGCAGAAACTCCATTATCACTAATACTGCCCAGATTATTTGCATTATGTGTAAAATGCTTAAATGTTTCAGTTACGGGGTCGAATTTGTTAAGCCCTTTATCGGTACCTACCCAGATATATCCTAAATGCTCTTCAAGTATGCAACGTATAGTATTATCGGAAATGCTAGTTGTATCGTAAGGGTTAGGTCGGTAGGTGATAATTTTGTAACCATCATAACGGTTTAAACCATCAAAAGTACCAAACCACATATAGCCCTTACTGTCTTCTATCAAACAATTTATAGAGTTGTTACTTAAGCCATTCGTAGTTGATACTCGATCAAATTTTAAATTAGTCTGCCCCAGTGCATAGTTTGAGAATAGAAGCAGAGCAACAAAAATTCGATATATATTTTTTATCTTCATCAATTGGGTTTTGCACCGTTTTTAAATCGCAGGTATTAGTGTAACCTGCATTTAATGAGTGTTTTATGTAAAAAAAACTATTAGTTATATTAATTTATAAAAATAAGCAAAATATTGGTAGAAAGGTATTTTAAAATTAAATTTGATTAAAGATGTTTTGGTTTTTATTTGTGTTATTATGCTGAATTATTTAAAGTTAATAAACTAATCACTATGTTTAATAGTGTGTTTAACATAAACCTAGATTATTTGAAAACATTGTGTATGTAGTTAAGGTGTATCTTTATATTACTAAATTGTTTTTATAGCTAAGTTTAAAAAATTGTATTACTCTTGCTAATTGCCTTTTTTATTTATATTTGAACAATTAAAAAACATAAAATAATGCATTAGTTCCTTTACGGAGCTAAATTTAATTAACCGCGAACCCCGCGGAATCGTTTTTAATATAGCTTATTGCGGAACTAATGTCATTAAAAAATTTCAGACAATCCGCAACAAATAAAACATAATGATCTTGATTATTCGTATTTGGTGTAAAATTATGGGGAATAAAAAAAATAAATTACAAAGCGTCCTTTATAAAATGAATATTATATCTTAATAGCTAATAATTATTTTAAATGGTATGTCTTCTGAGTATAATTAACTTAATAACAATAATCACATGAATGAACAGAACACAAAGGTAGGTGGTTACCGTTGGCGAATTTTGGCATTGTTGTTTTTCGCAACTACCATCAATTATTTTGATAGAAGCTTATTGGGAGTTATGGCTCCAACTCTAGAAAAGATGTTTAATTGGACAAACTCCGATTATGCCAATATTATGATCTCTTTTAAAGTGGCCTACGCAATTGGTTTGCTTTCAATGGGCGCTATTGTTGATAAGCTAGGTACTAAAATTGGATATACACTATCTATTGCATTGTGGAGTTTCTTTGGAATATTACATGCATTAATACGTCCTTCCTTTAGTTTTGTAGGCTTTGTTTTTGCTCGATTTGGTTTAGGCTTTGGTGAATCAGGCAACTTTCCTTCAGCTATTAAAGCGGTTGCTGAATGGTTTCCCAAAAAAGAAAGAGCATTTGCAACAGGTATTTTCAATGCTGCGACAAGTGTTGGTGCCATAGCAGCACCTATAATCGTTGGATTAATTGTTTCCTTGGATGGGACGAATTGGCAAATGCCATTTTTAATTACAGGGCTTTTAAGTGCTATTTGGATTGTACTTTGGCTTCGAACCTATAAAAAACCAGAAGATCATCCGAAACTTTCGAAGGAAGAACTACTCTATATTAAATCGGATTCAGAGACAGAAACAAAAGATAAATTACCATGGAAAAAGGTTTTACCTAAAAAGGAAACATGGGCATTTTCGTTAGCTAAAGTTACTGATGCCGTATGGTGGTTTTATTTATTTTGGGGCGCAAAATTTCTTGCTGCCCGTTTTGATGTGAATATTAAAAATATAGCACTCCCTTTTTTTGTACTATACATCTTAGCTGATTTTGGAAGTATTTTAGGGGGCTATTTGTCAGGAGCCTTTATTAATAAGGGTTGGACGATAAATAAATCCAGAAAAATCACCTTGTTAATTTGTGCTATAATAATTCTCCCTGTTAGTTTTGTAGCTGTAACTGATAATAAATGGCTTGCTATTGTATTAATAGGAATTGCTGCTGCAGGTCATCAGGCATGGTCTGCAAATGTTTTTACACTCGTTTCAGATGTATTTCCGAAAAAAGCTACAGCATCGGTGGTTGGTATTGGTGGTATGATGGGTGCTGTTGCAGGAATTATAGCAGATAAGGCTTTAGGTTCAGTACTTGATACCGCAAATAATTCAGGCTACTTTTGGGCCTTTTTAATTGCTGGTTCAATGTATTTAATTGTACTTGGTTTAGTGCATTTAATTATGCCAAATATGACACCATTAGATGAAAATTTAAAAACGATAAAGTAGAAATTTCATTCATTATAAAACAAAAAAGGCTTCTGATTTCAGAAGCCTTTTTTGTTTTATAATGAATGTATAAACTACTTTTTTCTCACCTTAGAGATAATGGCTAATACTTCTTTTGCTTTGGCTGTTATAATCGAATAGTCTTTATTTGCTAATGCTTCTTTGGTGATTAGATTTGATCCCATTCCTACACACCATACACCAGCTTTAAACCAGGCACCTAAGTTCTCCTCGGTGGCTTCAACACCTCCTGTTGGCATTATATTGGTCCAAGGGCAAGGACCTTTTATATTCTCAACGAATTTTGAGCCACCCGTAGTTGAACCTGGAAATAATTTCACAATCTCTGCCCCCAATTCTTCTGCTCTATTTATTTCATTTAATGTTGCGCAACCAGGTGACCATAAAATCTTACGGCGATTGCATGTAATGGCAATATCCTCTTTACAATAAGGAGATACAATAAAATTTGCTCCTAATTGTATATACATCGAAGCGGTTCCAGCATCAACAATAGTACCTGCTCCAAGTATCATGTCCGGAAATTCTTTGATGGCATACTTGTTTAATTCTTTAAAAACTTCGTGTGCAAAATCACCTCTGTTGGTTAACTCTATTACACGTATACCACCTTCATAGCATGCTTTTAATACGTTCTTGCATACCTCTGGGTCTGGATTGTGAAAGACAGGAATGATTCCTGTTTCCTTCATCTTTAATGCTACTTCAATTCTACTAAATCTAGCCATAATTTGTTAATTTGTTTTTTTAGTTAGAGGCGAACAAATGTAAAGTATTTCGTTGAAAAAAACACCCTCACTCCGCCGTGTATCTCCTATCAATTAATTGGTCTTGTGCACCTTAATGCCATTAATTATTGCACTTCCTTGTTTATTGATGAATGAAACGTCAATACCCTTATCATCATAAACTGTTATTGGCACTGTAATAGTAATAGCGCGTTCTGCTCCATAATCAATTGCTGCATCTAAGCTATCAGCTAGTACTTGACCATTTATTGCGATACTAAATATTCGGTTTGCTGGTTTGGTTTCATCATCCTTGCCTGCACCTAAATTATAAATAACTTGTCGTCTTTCTTTATTTGATTGTAACTCGGCAATACACAAAGTAACTTCATAAATTCCATTCGGTACATCAAATTTATAGGATACTGGATCAACACGTTGTGTTTGAAATAAAGGATCATCTTCGGATCCTAAGATATCTTTATCGCTTCCGAGTCGAACACCCATCCATGTGGTATATGGACTACCTCCGGTATATCCAAAGCCGCTTGATTTATATGCGATATCAGCCATCCATATTTGTCCTGAATTATCGGTAAATGAACAATTGGAACCACAATTTATTAAAATATCAGAGAATGTATTTGAACTCTTTAAATTTCGAGGAATAATATTAAATGATACTTGCTGTATTTCTTTATATAGCTGACCTTCCTTTGCTGACCATGCTTCTATAACATTCACTCCATTCACAAAAGGAACATCAAAATAGGCGATTCCATTTGTTGTTGAAATCTTGTCATGCGGTTTTCTATTTACTATTAGCTCCACTTTTTCTAAATTGGTATAAACCCAAATTCTTTGGGTACAAATTGCTGCATTTGCTGAATCTGCTAGCCAATAGCGATTATCATTCATTACGGGGGCAATCTTTATGAAAGGCTCTTTACTTAAATTTGCCTTATATAAATAGAATACATCTTTAGGTTGACGAAATTGTGTTACTATCCCTTTATTGTTAATGTGAGGATTTGCATCAATGCGTCCTTCTGATGAAAAGTCTGCAAATACCCATACAGATGAGCCTGCGATGTAAGGTGTTTTTTTAATGTAATTCAAATAATACTCATGATATGCATTCGTCCACTCAACTGAGAAATCGAAACGCTGTGGTTTTACTGATCGAAGGCGTGTGTCTGACCCTGTGCCATATTCACTGATGATAATTGCTTTGTTTGGTACTTCTTTATGAAAATTGGAAATAAATTCATCAAGTTGATTGAATTCTCCACTATACCATCCTTTATATAAATTCCACCCAACTACATCGGGTATTTTAGTTAAGCCTGCTTTTTGATATAACTCAAAATTTCCGTGCATTGGAAGCATGGTACTACGATACGGATCTTCTTTTTTTGCAATATCATTTAAGTCTTTTGCAAGCTTAGCCATATTAGCAAAATATTGTAATTCACGTTCAGAATATTCGGTAGCGATTTTGCCCGCGAAAGGCCTACGAAGCATTACTTCATTCATATATGACCAAAGAATAATACTAGGATGATTATAATACTGACGTATCATTTCGGTCATCATGTTTTTACAACTATTGTAAAATTCTTCTGATTCGGTAATCTGATTATTTAAAGGAATTTCAATGGATACTAAAATACCTAAACGATCGCATGCTTCCAAAACACTAAAATCGTGAGGATAGTGTGAGAGACGCAAAAAATTCCCCCCCATATCTTTTATCATCTGTACATCCTGCTGCTGTAAGTTGTCAGGTACTGCATTACCCATGTTCGGATAATCTTGATGCTTACATACACCAATAAGTTTTAAAGGTTTATCGTTTAAGAAGAAACCACGATCAGCATCAAAACGAGACCAGCGTACGCCTAAAGAATTTGTTAGCTTATCAAGAACTAAGCCGCTTGTTGCATCTACGATTTCGCTTACCACGGTATATAGGTAGGGGGTTTCTGGAGTCCATAATTTTGGTTCTTTTAATACGATATTGTTTTGTGTGAATTCACCCGATTTTCCTGCCTCAAGTTTGTATGGCTGAGAGCTTTCTAACACAATTTTGAAATCTTTATCTAATATTCGGGTAATGATCTTAAGGTTTGCTGCTGACTGGCTTTCATTCATCAGCGCTCCAGTTACTTTAATGCTTGCTTTGGTTGCATCAGCTGTTGGAATACTAATAAAAATCCCCCGCGATCCATTATTTAACATATTGAAATGAACTGGGTTGGTAATTATAATTCGAACATCGCGATAAATACCTCCAAAGAAAGTCCAATCTCCACTTAATGGATTGATATTCTCATTAACTCTATTATCTGCTTTTAGTGCAATTTCGTTATGGTTATTCCCGTCGTTTTCGTGAATTAATTTTGAGCTTATATCGAATGTAAATGCAGTATATCCCCCTTTGTGCTTACCAAGCATTTCGCCATTAAGATAGACTTCAGCCTCTTGATGCACTGCTTCGAATTGAAGATATACCTTCTTATCTTTAATGTTTTTGGGCAGGCTGAGCGTCTTGTTATACCAAACAATGCCTTGGTAAAAGCCATCTGCTTCGTCATAAACATCAGTAGCATTCCAACAATGCGGAATATTAACCATTTCCCATCCGGGTTCATTAAATTTCGGATCGTTCATGGAAACATCGCCCTTTTTGAACTTCCATCCTGAATTTATAGTATATTCTTGTCTTATGTCTTGAGCATACATCGCCTGTGCGATAATAAGCATGGTAATGAAGTATTTAAGTCTCATAGTATTGTATTTTGAGCAAAAGTAATGAAAGTATGATAAATTACAGTATAAAATGATTGGAAGATATGTATTTTGTGGTGAGATTGGAGATAATTGATTAGAAATATATGAGGCTGAGATATTAATTAACATTTAATATCTTATAGCTGTATAATGGTGAATGATTCAAAAAGATTTATAATTTTGTTCAATTAAAAAAAAGATGGATATAATTTTTCTCATATTAGGCATTCTTATTGGTTCTATTACAGGCTTTTTGCTTGCTCGTAATTTGGAACGTGGCAAATATTTGTTGTACAAACAACGAAATGATGATTTTGAATTGCAATTGCTAGAAAAATCAAAATTACTTTCTGAAAAAGAATCTAAAATTATTGAGTTAACGAGTACTCTTGCAACGCGCGAGAGCGAGCTACGAAGCCTTCAGCAGCGTATGTTGGAGAATAAGCAGGAGTTAAATGAATTGCAAGAACGTTTTCGTGCTGAGTTTAAAAATTTAGCAAATGATATTTTTGAAGAGAAGTCAAAACGATTTACAGAGCAAAATAAAACCAATCTTGATATTATTTTAAAACCTTTTAATGAGAAGTTAAAAGAGTTTGAAAAGAAAGTAGATGAAACCTACGACAAAGAGGCCCAGCAGCGTTTTTCTTTAAAAGAAGAAGTGAAACGTTTGGCCGAATTAAATCAATTAGTTAGCAAAGAAGCGAATGCTTTAACACAGGCGCTCAAAGGCGAATCGAAGACGCAAGGAAATTGGGGCGAAATGATTTTGGAGAGTATTCTTGAAAAAACTGGTTTGGTTCGCGACCGAGAATTTAAAGTACAAGAATCTTTTAAGAATGATGATGGGAATCGAGTTCAGCCTGATGTGGTAGTGTATTACCCAGGTGAGCGTAGTATTGTTATTGATTCGAAAGTTTCATTGGTAGCCTATGAACGTTTCTGTTCAGCTGAGAGTATTGAAGAAAAAGAGGTATTACTAAAGGATCATATTCAATCTGTAAAAACTCATATTACCGGTCTCAGCATTAAAAAATATGAGTCTTTATATGAATTAAAAAGTTTGGATTTTGTAATTATGTTTATGCCTATTGAACCTGCATATCTTATTGCAATGCAAGCTGATGGTCAGTTGTGGAACTATGCTTATGAACGCCGAATTATTTTAATTAGCCCAACTAATTTAATTGCCGCGCTTAAAATGATTGAGAGTATGTGGCGAATGGAATATCAGAATAAAAATGTAATGGAAATTGCCAGGCAGGGTGCTGAATTGTATGACGATTTTGTTCGTTTTAGTGAAGAGTTAATTAAGCTTGGCCTGAAATTAGAAGATGCACAAAAATCATATAAAGAATCAATGAAACATTTAGTTGACGGACGAGGTAATTTAGTAAAACGTGTTGAAACATTGAGAGAACTTGGGATTAAAAATAAGAAAAGTATCCCTCAGAAATTGCTTGATAGAGCAGGAGCTGTAAATGAATTAGAGGAAATAAATAATAAAACGGAATAATAAAAACAAAACATTATGGCATTAACAAAAAAAGAACAGTGGATTAATCAGATGATGGGCAAGATGGATCTTGACCAGAAGATTGGACAACTAATGGTATTTGGTCTTTGCGGACCAATTATTACACCTGATACTGTTAATATGATAAAAAAATATCATATTGGCGGATTGCGCATCAGTCAATTTTTGCGCATCATTACCCTTACAAACGATTTAAAACCGGGTGAGGAGCCAGATGAAATCACAATGAAGTCAATGAGTTTTGCCGAAGGGTTGAATAAAGATTACGCTTACGTTACACCGCCACCCTCAGCAAATGCTCGTGAATATACCGAAATGTTAAACAAACTTCGTAAAATGGCATTAGAATACAATGATGGTATTCCAATGCACTTTACGGTTGATATGGAAGGCAGCGGTTCTGATGATTTGTTAGGCGGACAACGTTTGTTTCCACACCCAATGGGTATAGCTGCATCAGGTAGTACCGATATGGCTTACAGAACTGGTTTATGCATTGCACGCCAAGCTGCTGCCGTGGGTGCAAATATGATTCACTCTCCTCTTATTGATGTGAATACCAATCCTAAAAATCCAGAAGTAGGCAGTCGTGCTTATTCTGATAATGCAAAAGATGTTACACGCTATGCCATTAAAACTATGGAAGGTTTAATGGAGGGAGGATTAATTCCTACAGGGAAACATTTCCCAGGACGTGGTGAATCTGCTGCGGATGCTCATTTTGGATTACCTACCACGCATCTCGATTATAAAACCATGTTAGATGTTCATGTTGCTCCTTACTTAAAACTCATTAAAGCTGGCTTACCTGCTATTATGAGTGCGCATACCGTGTATCCGTCATTAGGTGATGATAAGATGCCAGCAAGTTTATCACGTCCTATTCTTACTGATTTCTTACGTGGCGATCTTGGTTTTAAAGGTATTATTACTACCGATAATATGATGATGGGGGGTATCCTCAAAAAATATGAAATGAGTGAAGCCATCGTCTTGGCATTGATTGCAGGTAATGATTTAATTTTAACCAGAGATGAGAGTCCGATACGTTATAAAATATTAGATAAGGTTAAAGAAGCAGTAAAAACCAATCGTTTACCAGAAAAAGAATTGGATGAAAAAGTACAACGTATCTTAGCTATGCGATGGGATATGGGGCTTGCAAAGAATGGTGGGGTTAAAAAACCTGAGAAGGCTTTGGCAATTACCAATAGTAAATTAGTAAAAGAGACGGCAAAAGAAGCAGCTGAGAAATCAATCATTCTTTTACGTGATAATCAGAAAGTATTGCCATTAAAGCCAAAGCAACGCGTTTTACTTGTGGAGCAACTTTTCCCAAGTCAGATTGCTCAAAACAATATGTATTCCCATCCCGGATTATTATGGGAAGAAATGTGCCGTCATTCTGAAAATGTGGGTTCTGTAGAAGTGATGATTCTTCCTACAGATCGTGATAAAGAGCGTTTACGTCGTCGTTTGGAGAAACGAGATTATGATGTAATTGTTACAACAAATTATTATTATCACAAAGTTGCTTCTGCTATTTCACCACTTGTAAAAGAGATGATGACTTACGGTAAACCGGTAGTAGTTTGTAGTAGTACCCCTTATGAGTTTGGCGCTGATCCTGCTTTTCCAACAGTTGTTGTGTTTTTTCAACCAGGCGGTCGTGAAAATATGGCAGCATTGGCTGAAATACTTTTTGGTAAATTAAAAGCAAAGGGTAAATTGCCAGTATCATTATAGTGACGAGTTATCTGCTGCGTCAAAGTAATTCGAATTACATTTCCAAATATTTATTTAATGAAAGGGGCTGCAGCAGTGTATCCCCTTTTTTTAATGGTATTTTAATACGTTAAATGCAAAGTTTTATGTGTTCTTTACTATTTTTAAATTAAAAAAATATGAGTAAAGCGAAAATATTAATTGTAGAGGATGAACCCAAGGTGGCTATGTTTTTACAGAAAGGCCTTCAAGAGAATGATTTTGAAGCTGATATAGCCTTAGACGGTTTTATTGGGTTAAAATTAGGACTTGCTAATTCGTATGATTTATTTATATTAGATGTGAATTTACCTGAAATAAAAGGGGATAAACTTTGTGCAAAATTACGGCAAAAAGGTGTTGAGACCCCTGTTTTATTTCTCTCAGCATTAGGTACAACAGACGATAAATTATGTGGTTTTGAAAATGGTGGCGATGACTATCTTGTTAAACCATTTGAATTTAGTGAATTACTGGCTAGGATTTATGCTTTACTCAAGAGGGCTTCAAGAAATGTTATAGCGGACGAAATTTTAACTATTGCAGATTTAGAAATTAATGTCGGATCAAGAATCGTTAAGCGAAGTGGTATTATAATTCAATTTACATCAAGGGAGTATTCTTTATTGGAATTTTTGATGCGAAATAAAAATAGGGTTTTGTCACGGAGTGAATTGGCAGAAAAAATATGGGCTGTAAATTTTGATACAGGTACGAATGTAATTGATGTATATATAAATTTTTTAAGAAAGAAAGTGGATAAAGATTATCAACTAAAATTAATTCATACTGTCGTTGGCGCAGGTTACATTCTTAAAGAAACAAATGAATGAATATACGACAAAAACTAACCTATCAATTCTCTCTTTTTAGTGCTATAATATTATTGTTTTTTGCTACAATAATCTATTATTTTTCTTCTTCGTACCGTAAAAATGAGTTCTATTTGAGACTTGAGTATAGTGCTTTTAATACGGCAAAACTATTGCTTAAGGTAAATGAGGTTGATAGTTTTTTATTAAAGAAAATAGAACAGAACACCATTTATCTTTTATCAGATAAAGAAATATACATTTTAGATAAATATCATCAATTGATATATTTTAGCAATCCTCTTGAAAGAAAAGATACAACTGGATTTTCAATTGTTTTAGAGAATCTTAAGTTTAATAAGATTATAAAAGGGGAATTTGAACATCTTCAACAAGTAGCTTTCATTTATGAATTAGATGATCAAGAATATTTTGTTATTTCTCGAGGTTACGATCATTTAGGGTATAAAAAATTATATAACTTACTATATATACTTATTATTGGTTTTATTATATTTCTTTTGTTTATAAATATTACGGGTTATTATTTTGCGGGCAAAGCACTTGAACCAATTCAAAAAATTATTTGTCAGGTTAATAAAATCTCAGTATTAAATTTAAATACAAAGGTGGTTGGAGGCTCTGCCAATGATGAAATTGCTCAATTAGCCAAAAATTTTAATGAAATGCTTCAGCGATTAGAAAAAGCATTTCATTTGCAACAAAGTTTTGTTGCAAATGCATCACACGAACTTCGCACTCCTCTAACAAGTATTACAGGTCAAATAGAAGTTATAATGTTTAAAGATCGTTCAGTTGATGATTATAAAGCATTAATATCTTCATTACACGAAGATATTACCGATTTAAATAATTTGGTAAATGGGCTACTAAGTTTGGCTCAGTCTGATATGGATGCCCATAAAATTGTATTCTCACATATTAGAATAGACGACCTCTTGATAGTAGCTCTTGATACTTTAAAGAAACGAGGTCATCCCGGCAATATGGTTTTTGATTTTTCGGGCTTTCCGGATGATGAGCGATTTATTACAGTTTTAGGAAATGAAGGTTTATTAAAAATTGCCTTTATTAATGTGCTCGATAATGCATCAAAATTCAGTAAATATAAAGAAGTTAGAATAAAATTAGAGTGTTTTGATTTTTATAAAGTTAAAGTAACTATTATTGATAATGGGGATGGGATTCCTAAAAATGAAATAAGTGATGTGTTTAGACCTTTTTTTAGAGGGAGTAATACTGCCGGTTATAAAGGTCATGGTATTGGACTTGCTTTGGCTCAGCGTATAATTAACATGCATGGTGGGACTATTGAAATACAGACAAATAATACCGGGACTTCCGTTTCAATTTTGCTATCTTCATTGGTTACTATTTAATCTCTTTTTAATCTGCTTTTTAATGAACTTAAATTAATTGCTTTTATTTTTGCAATTAAAAAAAATGGAAACAAAAAAATTTATTCAGATTGTTGGTACATTAGCTTTTATATCAATACTACTTCCTGGTTTCGGACCATCTCAATTGTTTGGTATTCCTTTTGAGTTTTTTATTTTCTTTGCTACTCTTATCGGAATAGCTTTGTTGCACAAATTCTCCTTGCAAATGTCAATTGCAGGCTTATTGGGTGTTTTGATTTTTAAGATGAAAGGGAATTCTGATTATAGTTTGATAAATCATATTTTTGGTGAGACCTCCTTAATACAGCAATTAAAAAGTTCCACAACTGAAGGTGAATGGCCTATTCTATTAAATTTATTTGGTCTTTTACTTGGCTTTCCTGTGTTAGCAAAAATATTCGAACAATCTGGTGTTCCTGATCGAATACCTACAATATTACCAAAGAATTGGCTGGGTCCATTATTGTTATTATTTATTATATATATGCTTTCTATCTTTTTAGATAATATAGCAGGTGCGCTTTTGGGAGGTATAATCGCACTAACAGTATATAAAGAGCGAATTCATATTTCATTTTTGGTTGCTATTGTTGCTGCAAGTAATGCAGGCGGTGCAGGTAGCGTAATAGGAGATACAACAACCACCATGATGTGGATTGAAGGGGTAAGTGCATTTTCGCTTTTTAAAGCATTTATTGGTAGTTTTATTGCATTTTTAATTTTCGGAATATATGCCGCAAAAATTCAATTCAAATATTCAGGTATATCTTCTATTAATTCTAGTTTTAGTGAATTTCGTTGGTTAAATCTTATTATAGTTGCCGGAATAGTTATTTGTACCATATTAACGAATGTCTTTTTAGATTTTCCTGCTCTAGGTGTTTGGATTGTATTGTTGTTTGCTCTCCTTTTAATTAAGGTACCTCTTTCTGAATCAGGTCATGCCATTCCAAATACGATCTTCTTATTGTGCCTAGTCGTAATAGCTTCTATGATGCCTGTTAATCAATTACCAAATCCATCTGTATTTACAACATTTGGTTTAGGATTTGTTTCTTCGATATTTGATAATATTCCTTTAACAAAACTTGCTTTAAGTCAAGGGGGATATGATTGGCCATTGTTAGCATTTGCTGTAGGTTTTGGCGGTTCAATTACATGGTTTGGTTCATCGGCTGGTGTAGCTATGGCGAATCTCTTTCCTCAACTCAAATCAATTAAAGATTGGATTTTAAATGGTTGGATTATAATAATTGCTTACATGGTTGCCTTTCTTTTAATGTTTTTAATAACTGGGTGGAATCCTGGTTATTAGTTTGATGGCTTGCATAGAAATATGCGAGCCTTTTTTTTAATAGACTGTGTACTTATACTGTTATAAAATCAGATTTTAGTGCTATCTTCAGGATTATTCTAATTGATTTTGACCTTGATATATTATATTTACAATCTAATTCATTGAATATAATGATATCTCGACTACGTATTGCAATACGAACTTATCGGATACAAAATCCTCGTTTTTTCCTTATTGTATTAAGTATTCTTATAGGTCTTATTTTAGGTTTTGTTGCTGTAACACTTAAAAATATTGTTCATCTTATTCTTAACCAGCTCTTCAGTGTTTCTTTGCAGGTACATCATCAAATACTTTTTTTTGTACTTCCTGCAATAGGTATTTTATTAAGTGTATTTTTCATCAAATATTTTGTTAATGATGATATATCACATGGGGTGAGTAAAGTGCTGCAGGCTATATCTAAGAAACAAAGTCGCATTAAATTTCACAATACTTATTCATCATTGGTAACAAGTACCTTTACAGTTGGCTTTGGAGGGTCAGTAGGTCTCGAAGCGCCAATTGTATATACAGGTGCTGCAATAGGTTCAAACATTGCATCTGCTTTTCATCAAAATTATAAGGCTACAACATTATTATTGGCATGTGGCTCTGCTGCTGCGGTGGCTGGTATTTTTAAAGCACCCATTGCAGGAACTGTATTTGCCCTTGAGGTGTTAATGATTGATTTGAGTATGTGGTCAATTATTCCATTATTACTTTCTTCTGTTGCAGCAACTATGGTTTCATATTTTATGATGGGGAGTGGCGTCGCATTTGATTTTTCTTTGTTTGAAGTTTTCTCAAAACGAAATATCCCTTTTTATATCATTCTCGGTTTATTTACGGGACTAGTCTCTGTTTATTTTATGCGACAAGTTGGCTTTTTTGAAAAGCTGATTAAAAAAGTTCATAATGTTTATTTTCGAATTGCCATTGGAGGCTTGATTGTAGGTCTATTAATATATCTTATGCCGCCATTATTTGGTGAAGGGTATAAAACCTTACAAATTATTCAAGGAAATAATCCAAGTCAGATTATTGATTTAATTCCTTTTAGTTCTATCTCTACTGATTTTACAATTATACTCGTCTTCCTTTTTGTAATTATACTTTTTAAAGGTATTGCAGTTGCTTTTACATTAGGTAGTGGTGGAGTAGGAGGTGTTTTTGCCCCATCTCTTTTTATCGGTGGTGTGTCTGGTTTTATAGTGGCATCAGCTATTAATAAAGTGTTGTCTTTACAAATATCGGTAAAGAATTTTTCATTGGTTGGTATGGCTGGTGTTATGGCTGGTGTTATGCATGCTCCTTTAACATCAATTTTCTTGGTTGCTGAGATTACGGGAGGATATGGACTTTTTGTTCCTCTTATTATTACGGCCTCTATTTCTTATTTGACCGTTAAAATTTTTGAGAAGGATTCAATTTACACCAAAGGCCTTATGGATAAAGGGGAAGTATTGACTCACAATAAGGATCGAAATATTTTATCAATGATGAAAATTGATGATCTACTCGAAGTTAATTTTATTGCGGTTGATTTAAACGATAATTTAAGAAGGATACTGCATCACTTTAAAAATTACGATCGTAATATTTTCCCTGTAATTAATGAGAATCAACATTTAATTGGAATTCTTTCTTTGAGCGAAATTAAGGATAAACTCTTTAAGGATGAATTACTCAATAGCACTTTTGTATATGATTATTATACTGACCCTCCTGCTTTAATAAATTATACCGACAGTTTTGATGTAATTCTTAAACTATTTGACACAACTGGTGCCTGGACCATCCCTGTTATTAAGGACGGGAAATATATTGGAATGTTATCTAAATCAACTATATTTAAGGAGTATAGAAGATTGTTGGTGCAAATGTCTGAAGATTAATTACGTCTATGCATGATATACCAAATAGTTCTGTAACGTTTGTGACCTATTTGACGCTGTAATTCACATGCCGAAATACCTTTTTTAGTACTAGTCATAAACATCATAATTAAAAACCATGTTCGATATGATAAGCGCGAATTTTCCATCACTGTACCGCTTTTTAGTGTGGTTCTAAAATCACATTCATAACTTTGAAACTGCCATTTTGAGGCAAGCCAATAGTGTTTTTTATTACCACATTTCTTGCACGTTACACCTTCCCTCATTCTAATTGTTTTAAAATAGTCCCTGCAACTTTATTCTGTAGAGAAATTTGAGATAAAATCAGTTGATTCATAATTGTTTTTTTTTCTCAAATTTAACCCTCAATAACGCCAAAGTATGACGGACTGGTATATTGAGACCGTTGCAAGGCAAAATAGCATAAAAATATATCATATATAATTGTATTTCAGTGTATTGAGTCGTTTTTTTTGTTATATTTGTGTATGAAAAATACACAAAACATCGGGTTTGCAGATTTGGCAATAC
>JBBRXJ010000042.1:0-29381 GCA_038248505.1 Bacteroidales bacterium | reverse complement strand
TTAATCCGCCAAAAGGGGTGATGTTTTTTGAAGATTGTGTGATTTTATCCATGGATAGTTTATTTGCTGTTGCTGTTGCAAATATCACCTTTTAGGTGATACTATCAAAGACATAACTAATTTATTTATAATTAATTATAATGTTTTTTTGTTATGTCTGCGACTTCTGGGTTTAATTAAAAAATAGTAAATATTCTAAGTGGTGTACAATTATGCAGAGTCAATTAAATTTATAATATCCTTCATTAAAGGTGGTAATATATCTATTTAGTTGTGGTAATTGTTTTTCTATAGTTAGGCTGAGCAGTTGCCTATTACTCCCCATTTCGCATACTTCTATCCAAATCTCTATTTTTAATTGACTCGCGTTTATCGTACAGTTTTTTACCTTTGGCAAGTGCGATTTCAATTTTTGCTATACCTCTTTCATTTATAAATAAAAACGTTGGGATTATGGTAAGTCCTTTTTCTTGCGATTTGCGTTTGAGTTTATTTAATTCTTTGCGGTTAAGCAAGAGTTTTCTATCGCGTTTGGGTTCGTGATTATATATGCTGCCCCATTTATACTCAGCAATATGCATTTCACGCACAAAGAGCTCATTACTTAAAAATAGGCAATAGGCTTCGGGAAGCGATACTTTTGCTTCGCGCACCGATTTAATTTCGGTACCCGTGAGTACAATACCTGCAATATAGCGTTCAAGTAGTTCATACTCAAAGCTTGCTCTTCTATTTCGTATCTCAATTTTTTGATCCATACTATTTTGCTTAATGCAAAAGTAAGAATTTATTTGTACCTTTCGCATTATCGAAATAAATCACCCACAAAGTGTATATAGCATGAAAGGTAATGCCAGTAATTATAATTTAATTACTATTCTTGGCCCTACTGCATCTGGTAAAACTGCCGTTGCTGCACATCTTGCCAAGGAAATACATGGGGAGATTATTAGTGCAGATTCCCGACAGGTCTATCGTTCAATGAATTTAGGAACAGGAAAGGATTACGAGGACTATCTTATTGATGGATGTGTCATTCAGTATCATTTAATTGATATACTTGAACCCGGTTATAAGTATAATGTTTTTGAGTTTCAACAAGATTTTTCAGAAGCTTATAATGATATTTTATCACGAGATAAAATAGCAATTTTATGCGGAGGTTCTGGTATGTACATAGAGGCGATACTTCGTAATTATAAACTATTGAGAGTGCCCCTCAACCAAGAGCTTCGTCAAAAGCTCGAGTTGTCAAGCATGGCAGAGCTTTCTGAATTATTAATGACGTTTAAAACATTGCACAATCATACCGATACCATCACACGAAAACGTTTAGTACGTGCCATTGAGATTGCATTCTATCAGAAAGAACATAATGATCAAGTTGATTGTTTACCACCTATAAAACCATTAGTAATAGGTGTGAAATATGATCGTGATTTTCGCAGAAAGCGAATTAGTGAACGTTTAGAGGCTCGCTTAAATAGTGGTATGATAGAAGAGGTAGAAGGAATTATGAAAACCGGTGTTAAACCCGAAGATCTTATTTATTATGGATTGGAATATAAGTTCATAACTAAATTCTTAATTGGAGAAATAAGCCGAGAGGAAATGCACAAAGGATTGGAAATAGCTATTCATCAATTTGCGAAAAGACAGATGACTTGGTTTCGTAAAATGGAGCGTGATGGTTTTAATATCAATTGGTTGGATGCGAATGAACCCACTGAAAAAAAAATTAAATCTATCCAGGAACTAGTATTAAATAATGCATAAAAAATGCTTATTTTTAGCTTTTTAAAATTTAAACACGATGCAGGTAACGCGCACTTTTGATTTACTTCCTCATATCCGAAAAAACTATAGTGAAACATTTTTTTTGGCTGGAAAAAATAATGGTTTATGGGAGAAGTTTTCAATAGATCAATACCAATTATTTGCAAATCAAATTAGCTATGGCCTATTATCACTGGGTTTAAAAACGGGCGCGTGTGTCGCTATGATTGCGAACAATAGACCAGAGTGGAATTTTGTTGATATGGGTATTTCGCAAGCAGGTATGATTAATGTGCCCATTTATCCGACCATTAGTGACGATGATTATTCCTACATTTTAAAACATTGCGAGCCACGTGTTGTTTTTATTTCTGATAATTTATTATATGCACGTCTTAAACCTATTATCGCTACTGTAAAATCCGTTATTGCGATATATACATTTAATAATGTAGAAGGAGCAAATAATTGGAGTGAACTTTTAAATCTTGGTAGGGAAAACGGTGACGCTCTTTCTGATATATTAATAAATATTTCTTTGAATGTTGATGCGCAGGATATTGCAACTATTATTTATACAAGCGGAACAACAGGTATTCCTAAAGGTGTGATGTTAACACACAAAAATTTGGTTAGCAATTTTATTATTACATCATCTATTCATCCATTTGGTACTAAAGAACGTGTGCTTTCTTTCCTCCCCTTAAGTCATGTGTATGAACGTATGTTGAATTGTCATTTTCAGTATAAAGGCACACAAATTTATTATGCTGAGAATATGGGTACCATTGTTGAAAATATTAAAGAAGTAAAGCCACATATTTTTAGTACAGTACCACGTTTGCTTGAAACGGTTTATGATAAAATTATTGGTAAGGGCGAAGAATTGTCTTTTCCTCTTAAACAAATATTTTTTTGGGCGGTACGTCTTGGTCTTCGTTTTGAACTTAATAGAGCAAATGGTTGGTGGTATCATGTAAAATTAAATATTGCTGAACGATTAGTATTTCGTAAATGGCGCGATGCATTAGGAGGCGAAGTGCGAATTATTGCATCAGGTGGTGCTGCTTTACAACCTCGTTTATCCCGTATCTTTTGGGCTGCCGGTATACATGTGTTAGAAGGCTATGGCTTAACAGAAACATCGCCAGTTATATCTGTAAATCATTTAACAAAAAATTTAATTCGGTTCGGAACGGTTGGGCCTGTTATTGATGAAACACAGGTGAAAATTAGCGATGATGGTGAAATTCTTTGTAAAGGACCCGGACTAATGAAAGGTTACTACAAAGCACCTGAACTCACAAGTGAGGTGATTGATGCAGATGGATGGTTTCATACAGGTGATGTAGGAGTGATTGAGGATGGTTTGTATCTACGAATCTCTGATAGAAAAAAAGAAATATTCAAATTATCAAGTGGTAAATATATTGCTCCTCAAGTAATAGAAAATAAACTCAAAGAATCTATTTTTATTGAACAAGTGATGGTAGTGGGCGAAAATCAAAAATTTGCCAGTGCCCTAATATCACCAAACTATAGCTATTTACATAATTGGGCCTTTCATCATAAAATTGAATATAGAGATAATATAGATTTAATTAATAAAAAAGAGGTTGTTGAGATTTTTTCTAACGAAATAGTTAAATGCAATAGTACCATTGGACAATCAGAACAAATAAAAAAATTTAAATTGGTTTTAGATGAATGGACTGCTGATAATGGTATATTATCACCCACATTAAAACTCAAAAGAAAAATTATTTTTGAAAAATATGCGGACACTATAAATGAAATATATTCTATTCTTAAGGAAGAGGAGGATAGTCTTCTTAACCGTTTAGGTAGTGAGATACGCAAAGGAATTAAAAATGGCTTTAACAAAGTCAAGACCCCGTTTATAAAAAATATAAAATAAATATATATGGTATATACTTTAGATTACTTGTTACATTTTACACGCGATGCATTCATGAAAATGGGTTGTAGCAGGGAAGATGCAGATGTTATTGCAGATGTTTTTCTGGCTGCTGAGTTGCGTGGAATACCATCACATGGACTCATTCGCTTAAAAGATTACTATCAACTTTGGCAAGCCAAACGAATAAATACCAAACCTAATGTACGCATTGTACATGAGACAATGAGTACTGCAGTTATTGATGGTGATGGTGCCATAGGTATGGTGCCAGCAAAAAAATCAATGTTATTAGCCATTGAAAAAGCGAAAGTGGCCGGAACAGGCTGGGTAGCAACACGTCATTCTAATCACTATGGAATTGCCGGTTATTATAGTATGATGGCATTAGAACATGATATGATAGGTATATGTCTTACCAATGCCAATCCTCTTGTGGCACCTACAAATTCACTTAGTCGTTTGCTTGGTACAAATCCTATTGCAGTTGCAATACCTGCTGATAAACAACCTCCCTTTGTAGCCGATTTTGCTACAACACCTATTGCAAGAGGTAAATTGGCTGTTGCTGAAAAGAAAGGCGAGAAAGTGGCTTATGGTTTTGTACAAGATAAAAATGGGGAACCAACGGATGATCCAAGTATTTTAAAAGATGGTGGAGCCATGTTACCCTTGGGTGGCGATTATCTTCATGGGAGTCACAAAGGCTATTGCCTCGGTTCTATTGTTGATATTTTTTCAGCCGTTTTAAGTGGTGCTAATTTTGGCCCTTTTGTTCCACCTTCTGTTGCTTATTTACCTGTACTTGATAAGAAGGTGGGTGAGGGTACTGGTCATTTTTTTGGTGCAATGCGTATTGATGCATTTCAACCAGCGAGCGAGTTTAAAGCTAAAATGGATGAGTGGATTTCTACATTTAGAGGAGCCAAAGCGACACCGGGTATAGATGCTGTTTTAATTCCGGGAGATATTGAGCGAAATAAAGATGTTGAGATGCGTAAAAATGGAATACCTATTATTCCTGCAGTAGCAAAAGATATTGAAGAGATTGCTCAGGCCTTAGGTTTGAAGTTCGAATTGTAAAGTGATTTTATAAAATGTTTTACGAGCTATTATTTTCGATAGCTCGTAATAAATTCAGTAGGTGTGGTTTTAAAGAATTCCCCAAAACATTTTGTGAAATAGTTGTAGTTTGAAAAACCTGCACCCAATGCAGCTTCAGTAACATTTAAACCATCTTCAATCATTAGTCGTGCTCCTTCTTTTAATCGAGCCTGACGAATAATTTCATTTGGAACTTGATCGGTTATTACTTTTACTTTACGATATATTTGAGTTCTACTCATGTTTAAAGCTTCGCCCAATTCAGTAGTTCCAAAATTCGGATTGGAAATGTTTTTCTGAATAACTTCAGAAAGTGTAATCATAAAAAGGTCTGTATGTATGTGTTCATTGAATTTATACGATGGTGTATTCTCAGTTTGCTGTCTGAATTTATCGCGCAGCATCCGTCTATTCTCCAAAATGCTTTCAACTTTTGCTTTTAAATTTTGCATGCTAAAAGGCTTAACAATATAATCATCTGCCTTGGTACGTAGGCCCTCAACCTGATGCTCATCAGAACCACGTGCCGTTAATAGCACAATAGGAATGTGACTTAAAAGTTGGTTCTCTTTCATCTTTGCAGTAAATTCCAGTCCATCCATTACGGGCATCATAATGTCTGATATTACTAAGTCAGGAACTATTTTTAATGCTAATTCAAAGCCTATTCTACCATCAGCAGCTTCGGTTATTTGATAGTCACTATTAAAACTATTTCGTATAAATTCTCTTATATCCTCGTGATCATCAATAATCAAAATATGTGTTTTTTTCTTTTCAGAATATAGCATTTCGTCTACAGCTTCGTCTATCTGTATCTTGTTCTCGTTTGATTTTACTTGTATTGTTTTATCTTCTATTAGAGGCATGAAAATATGAAATTTTGCCCCGCTCATTTCTTTACTATTTACATGTATTGTTCCATTATGCAAGTTAACAAATTCGCGCACTAATGAGAGTCCAATTCCAGTTCCTTGATTATTGATTTGTTGAGAATAGTCCGATTGATAAAATGATTTAAAAATGCGTTCGTTATCTTTTTCCGGTATACCAATTCCCGAGTCTGAAACAATAATTTCAACGCCTTTTATAATAGTGCGAAAGTTGATATTTATGAAGCCCCCTTCGGGTGTAAACTTGAAAGCATTTGATAATAGATTGTTGAATATGGTTTCAATTTTATCTTTATCGAACATTGTAAAGTAACTCTCATTATTGGTTGTGAATGTGAAATCAATCTTTTTCTTTTCGGCATGTAAATTAAATGTGGAAGATAGATGCCTAATAAAGAATATTAGATCGCCTCCTGAGATGTTTAATTTCATTTCACCTGATTCAAGTTTGCGTAGATCCATAATTTGATTTATCATGGTGTGCAAGCGCAGAGCATTTCGAAGTATCATGACCATTACTCCTTTGTGATTTACATTAGCTATTTCGGTCATTAATTTCTCAGCTGGGCCAATAATCAAAGTCAGTGGCGTTCTGAATTCATGTGAAACATTGGTAAAGAATCGAATTTTCGTTTTGTTTAATTCTTTTTCTCGATCAGAAACTTTTAAGATGCGATCCCGCTGTGCACTCAATTCTTCATTGATACTTTTAATTTCTTCTTGTTGTTCAATTAGTATTTTGTTCTTCTTTTGTAAGCTCTCGGCTAAATTCTGTAATTCTTCTTTTTGTTCTGATATCTCGCTCGTCTTAACTTTTACTTGCTTTTCAAGCAAAACCTGTTGTGATTTTAATTGCTTTATTCGTAATCGTATTAGTAAAAAGGCAGTAGCTAATATAGATGATATTAAAATGAGCTGAAACCACCAAGTATTCCAAAAAGGTGGACTAATAATAATTACAAGAGAATCTTCAGCAAGTTTTTGGTTGTCAATAGTTGATAATTGTACTACCCTAAAGATGTATTTACCAGGAGCTAAATTTGTGTATGTTACTTCTTTTCGATCAGATGCTTCTGTCCATACATGATTAAAATTTTCAAGCATATACCTTATTCTATCTCTATTCGGATTTATATAATTAAGAGATACAAATCCTATTGAGAAAATCTTTTCTTCCCAGGAAATAATAATGGTATCTGTATAGAGTATGTTTTTTTTGAATCGTTTATCCGTCTTTGGTCCAACAGCTTTATTATAGATTTGAAATGAAGTGATAAAGAGCGGAGATGTTACTGATTTATTTTCGTTTGTATTTGAATTAAAGACATTAAAACCATAACTGCCTCCTGCATAAATGAGACCTGATTTGCCCTTCATAAATGCGCCAGATGTAAATTCGTTACTTTGTAATCCGTCGTTAACGGTATATTTTATACATTGTTTTTTATTTGCATTAAATTTACAAATACCTTGATTTGATGTAATCCAAAGAAATCCATCATCGGCTTGCAATATTCCATTTATGCTGTTATCAGGTAAACCATCTCGAGTGGTATAACAAATAAAATTATTTCCTTTTCCCTTCCACTTGCATAATCCAGCACCTTGAGTACCAAACCAAATTGTCCCTTCTGTATCTTCAAAAATACAGCGTACATCATTGCCTGATAGTGATAGACTAACGTTTGGTTTATGTAGATAATGTATAAAGTTTTTTTGCAATAGGATCATAGCATTGAATTCCATTATCACCCGTACCAATCCATATTCGATTTTTACTATCTGCAAATACATCTAAAACATAATTTGAAAATAAAGCCCCGGCTTTTTCTTCCTTTTTGAAATGTTTGAAAATGCCAGTTTTGGGGTCATAACAATCAACTCCCTTGTCATGCATAGCAAACCAAATATTGCCATTTGCATCTTCTGTTATAGCCCAGATATTTTTTCCTGTTGGGCTATAGTCAGTATTATTTGAATTAAACTGTCGAAAATTCTTGCTGCCTTTGGGTCTTACATGAAGTCCGGAAGCATAAGTACCTGCCCATAAGTTCCCTTTGCTATCAAATTTAAGACATTTTATTACATTTCCATTTAAGCCCAGTGACCCCATTTTGTAGTGCTCGAATAAGGAGGTATTTCGATTAAAAATATTGAGTCCACCACCATCGGTACCAATATATAAGAGCCCATTTTCATCCTCTTCAAAACAGAGAACTGAGCGATAACTCAAACCCGTATTTCGACCAAACTCATACGTGTATTTTTCGAATTGCATATTTGAGCGGTAGATATTTATACCACTTGCAAAAGTGCCAATCCATATTGAACCATTACTATCCATATATAAATCATATATGGCGTTACTATTTAAACCTTGGCTTGTTTCGTTGTATTCAAGATATTTAAAAAGCGATGTTTCTTTTGATAGAATATTTATACCACCGCCATCTGTAGCAATCCACAGTTCGCCATTTACTTCAAGAAAATCAAAAACAATATCACTTTTTAATTCATTGCTACTTTTTGTGTAGTGACTTATTTTTTTATCGGTTTGATTATACATATATGCTCCAAAACCTTTGGTGCCAATCCATATATTACCAGTGGCATCAGCATAAATTGTTTTCTTGCAATTTGTTGGTGCGTTCATTTTATTATCAGCAGGTAATTCTATATTTTCAAAATGCGTACCGTAATTTTTAGTAAAGAAGATACGATTACTTGCTGTAATTACCCATATTATATTTGAGCGATCAATGCAGAGAGAAAAGGTTTCATTTTCGTTTAATAAACTATTTTCTTTTGATGATAATTTACACTTTGTTTGTGATCCATCAGGAGTAAAAATCCATAAACCATTTGAACTTGCTACCCATATGTTATTTTTGTCGTCGCGCAATAAGGCATTAATTATACAGGAACGAAGAATTTTAGGAGTTGAGAATGTTTCAAGATAGGGTTTGTAAATACTCAGCCCGTTGCGTGTACCGTACCACATCTGACCCGTTGTATCTTCTGCTATGCACAGTATGGTATTGTTTAGTAAACTATTTGTGTCTCGTATATCATGACGAAAAGTGGAAAACGTAAATCCATCATAACGATTTAAGCCATCTTTGGTTGCAATCCAGATGAACCCTTTACTATCCTGAAAAATCTGATGTACAGTGCTATTCGATAATCCATTATCAATGGTTATTGTAGCGGCAATCCCACCATGGCTTTCTGCATAGCTACGCAAGCCAATGATGAACAGTACTGTTAGTATTTTAAATGGTCTCAACATTTGACTAATCAAATATAATGAATACTTTAATGAATTTTAATTTTTGAATGTTGTATTTATGGGCATCTCTAAAAACAAGTTTTTAGAGATGCCCATAAATGATAATATAATTACAAGAAGTGATATTTTTAGTGATAATGCTTGATGTTTTTTTAATAAAACCAACGAATAATAACGATCTAGTTTTGTAAATAGCTGTTTAATAGGAGCTAATCAACAATAAGACTATTGTTTCTTCTTTTTTAAATGAACGGGTTTTGCTTTATTTTTTGTATATTTGTATTGATTTTCAATGATGGGGTGCCTTACTAATCAGGCTGAGATCATACCCTTATAACCTGAACTGGGTAATGCTGGCGTAGGGAATAATTAAGAAGTATTTCTCCAATTCATTACTGAAATTCAATGATCTGAACTATATGCGTATTACAGTTAATAATAAAGAACAATTAATAGAAGAATCTGCGAATCTGATTTTATTATTAGATACGATTGGAATTTTAGAGTATTCAGGAATAGCTCTTGCAGTTAATGAACAAGTAATTTCTCGTACGGAATGGAAGTCGTTTATAATAGTGGAAAATGATAAAGTATTAGTCATTAGAGCAACGCAGGGCGGATAATAAAATTGAAAACATGATTCAAATAACACAAGGTCCATTTCCGTCATCACGGAAAATTTATGTAAAAGGGAAATTACACCCTATTCAAGTCGCCATGCGCGAAGTGAGTTTATCAGATAGTCAAGACGATGATGGAAATTTAATTAAAAACCATCCAGTATGTATTTATGATACTTCTGGTCCGTTTACAGATCCATCATTTAGTATTGATATTCGCAATGGGATACCCCGTCTTCGCGATGAGTGGATTCGGAAAAATTCAGACTTTATTGAGTTGAAGGATTTTTCATCTGATTATTTTAAAAGTAGAAGAGAGGATACAAAGCTCGATGCTATTCGTTTTCCACATGAATACCGCCCTCTTAAAGCAGCGGATGGAAAATGTGCTACACAATATTATTTTGCTAAGCGTGGCATTATCACCCCCGAAATGGAGTATGTGGCTATTCGTGAAAATCAACGTTATGAGGCTATTCAGGACAAACAATTACTTCGTCAGCATGCTGGATTTGGATTTGGTGCAAATATTCCATCTAAAATTACACCCGAATTTGTGCGCGATGAAATTGCTGCGGGTAGAGCTATTATTCCTGCAAACATTAATCATCCGGAATGCGAACCTATGATTATTGGCCGTAATTTTTTGGTAAAAATTAATGCAAATATAGGCAATTCAGCAGTCACTTCAGGTATTGATGAGGAAGTTGAAAAAGCTGTTTGGGCTTTTCGTTGGGGAGCAGATACGATAATGGATCTCTCCACTGGCCCTAATATTCATGAAACACGTGAATGGATTATTCGGAACTCACCTGTTCCTGTGGGTACCGTACCTTTGTATCAAACACTTGAAAAATTGAAAGGAAAAGTAGAAGATCTAACTTGGGAGATCTATCGTGATACTCTTATAGAACAAGCTGAACAAGGCGTTGACTATTTTACGATTCATGCTGGCTTATTACTCGAGTATGTAGATTACACACATGAGCGCGTTACGGGTATTGTTTCACGTGGTGGTTCAATAATGGCAAAATGGTGCTTGTTAAACAATAAAGAGAATTTCCTCTATACTCATTTTTCTGAAATTTGTGATATTTTGAGGGCTTATGATATTGGCGTTTCCATTGGAGATGGGCTTCGTCCCGGTTCTATTGCAGATGCAAATGATAAGGCACAATTCTCTGAATTAACTACCCTGGGTGAGCTCACTAAAATTGCACGTGAAAAGGAAGTTCAAGTAATTATTGAAGGACCAGGACATGTACCGATGCATCTCATAAAAGAGAATATGGATCGGGAGTTGAGAGAATGCCAAGATGCCCCTTTTTATACTTTGGGCCCTTTAGTAACAGATATTGCGCCGGGTTATGATCATATTACATCAGCTATTGGAGCATCTATGATTGGTTGGTATGGTGCTGCTATGTTATGTTATGTAACACCCAAAGAGCATTTAGGATTACCTAATAAGCAAGATGTAAAGGAAGGAGTGATAACTTATAAGTTAGCAGCTCACGCTGCCGATCTCGCCAAAGGCCATCCGGGTGCGCAAGTTCGAGATAATGCTTTGAGTAAAGCTCGTTTTGAGTTTCGTTGGAGAGATCAGTTTTATTTATCACTTGACCCTGAAAAATCGGTTTTATTTCATGATGAGACTTTGCCTGAAGAAGGAAACAAGAAGGATCATTTTTGCTCCATGTGTGGTGAGAATTTTTGTTCAATGCGATCAACAAAAGATGTTCGTAAACTCGCATTAGCTGGTTCTGTTGAGAAAAACGGAGCATGTTTAAAAAAATAAAATTATTTAAATGCTTTCTAAACTTATATTAATATCAAATCCAGATGACCTGGAAAATGAACATGTGGTACTGCATCAATTGTTTGAAGCGGGTTTAACACATTTTCATATTCGTAAGCCCGAATACACGCTTGATGAAATGAGAAATTATATTGAGAAGATTCAGCCGCAGTACTATAATAAGGTGGTGATTCATTCTTTTCATCAATTTGTAGTTGAGTATAATTTGAAGGGATTCCATTACGGGGCAAAGACGATGCATTTATTGAGTAAGAATGATGGTAAGAATAGGCATCGTAGTTTTTCGGCTCATAGTTTAATTGAACTAATAGATTTGCAGTATAAAAATTTTGATTATATTTTTCTCAGTCCTATATTTAATAGTATTTCTAAAAAGGAATATCATTCTGGTTTTAATTTGGCTCAGCTAATGGAGTTTTTTGCTGAATCGGAGTTGACTACAGATGTTGTTGCATTAGGTGGCATTAAATCAGAAAATGTTGCATTGCTTGAACAAGTTGGGTTTAGCGGTATAGGTTTGCTTGGTAGTATTTGGAATATGTTGGTGACAGAACAGAACACTAAAGAAATTATTAACTATTTTAATGGCATAAAAGCACAATTGAAATGAGACCATATGCTCTAACAATAGCAGGATTTGATCCATCATCTGGTGCCGGTTTAACTGCCGATATTAAAACCTTTGAGTGTCTCAATGTGTATGGTCTTGCGGTATGCACAGCTAATACCTTGCAGCACGAAGATGTGTTTATAAAAACTTCTTGGATTGATGGGCATCAGGTTTTAGAGCAAGTGCAATTATTAACGGAACATTATACTATAAGTTTTGCAAAAATTGGGATTATTGAAAATCTTACTTTATTAAAAAAGATTATAGAGATATTAAAGAGGAAAAATATTTGGGTAATTTGGGATCCAATTATTGTTGCATCTGCTGGTTTTGTATTTCATGAATCTTTTGATTCTATTTTGCTCAAAGAGATTTTGTCAATGATATATCTTATTACTCCTAATCAGATTGAATATGATATGTTAAAAAGAATTAATGAATATGATGATAAAAGTTGGGTTGATGCGATTAGATTAAATAAAATTTCAGCGACTCTTTTGAAGGGAGGACACCTAATAAATGCTGAGCGCAATGATGTATTGTTTACTTTTAATAATCGCTTGGTTATAGAAGGTCAGGTTTTTGAAGGATATAGCAAGCATGGAACTGGATGTGTTCTATCAGCTGCAATCACATCTTATCTAAGCCTTGGGCAAAATATTGAACAGGCATGTGTTAATGCAAAAGAATATATACATCGGTTTATAATGAGTAATACTACAAAACTAGGATATCATGAAGTTTGATGGCAATCAATTAAAGACATTGCATTACATAACCTATGAAATGAAAGGTATGTCTCCTGTGCATCAGGCTGTAAAAGCCTTTGAGAATGGATGCAAGGTAGTGCAGTTGAGAATGAAGGCGAATAATAAGCAGGAGATTGAAAAGACTGTAAATTCTATTATTTCAAAAAGTAAACCTTTTAATGCAATACTTATTGTGAATGATTTTCCAGATATCGCACTGGAGTGTGGTGCTGCCGGCGTTCATTTAGGCAAGAATGATATGCATCCATCTATTGCTCGTGGCATTTTAGGCGAATCGGCAATTATTGGCGGCACTGCCGATAATTTTGAACGAATTGTTGATATCGCTCCTTATGTTGATTATATTGGTTTAGGTCCATTTCGTTTTACCACAACTAAAGGAAGTTTAAGTCCTATTATTGGTATAGAAGGCTATAAAAGAATACTTGCTCAATGCAAAGAACAAAAAATAATTGTTCCCATTTTAGGAATTGGGGGCGTTAATATTGATGATGCAAAATCATTAATATTAACAGGACTTGATGGTTTGGCTGTATCCTCTGCAATTGCTTGCGCTCCTGATCCTGCAGAGATGATTCGAAGATTTATTAAAAAAATTGAAACTGAATTATTAAAACGTAACAAGTAAGTTATATGTCAGAATTAATAATTGCTGGTAAGGCATTTCACAGCCGTTTGTTTTTAGGTACCGGAAAATTTAGTTCGGGTGAAAATATGGCTGCAGCTATTGAGGCCTCAGGCACAGAGATGGTAACAGTTGCGCTTAAAAGAGTTGATATTGAGACAAAAGAGGATGACATTTTGAAACATCTTGTGGGTAAAAATTTTATACTATTACCAAATACGAGTGGTGTGAGAACAGCTAAGGAAGCCGTATTTGCTGCAATGCTAGCGCGTGAAGCTTTACAGACGAATTGGGTGAAATTGGAAATACATCCTGATCCGCGCTATTTACTTCCTGATCCTATTGAAACGTTAAAGGCTACTGAGGAGTTAGTAAAAAATGGATTTATTGTTCTTCCTTATATTCAAGCGGATCCTGTTCTATGTAAACGTTTGGAAGATGTTGGTACAGCCGCTGTAATGCCACTAGGTTCGCCTATTGGTAGCAATAAGGGAATTAAAACTGTTGAAATGCTTCGTATTATTATTGAGCAAAGTAATGTGCCAGTTATTGTTGATGCGGGAATTGGAATGCCATCACATGCTGCTTATGCAATGGAAATGGGTGCTGATGCGGTATTAATTAATACCGCTATAGCTATTGCAAATAATACTATTTCAATGTCTGTTGCATTCCGAAAAGCGGTTGAGGCTGGCAGAATGGCTTTTGAAATGTCATCTTCTGCACCTATTTCGCAGGCCCATGCCACTAGCCCATTAACTGCTTTTTTAGATTAATTTGTTATAGAAACCTAAATCAAATTTTAAATATATATCACATGAAAAAGAAAATAGTATTTGCAGATGATGCCCCAGAAAGCAGAAACTTTTTTAAGATCGTTTTTAATGAATCGCCCTACGAAGTTATAATGGGAACAACCGGAAAAGAGGCTATCGATTTATTTCATACCGAAAAACCTGATATGATTATTGTTGATTTGTTTATGCCCGAGATGAACGGTATACAAGTAGTTAAAGAAATTAGAAAAACGGATAAAAAAATTCCTGTAATTGGTATCTCAGGCGCACATCTTGATGAAACTCCTGATGAAATGAAAGAGCTCGGTTTTACTGATTTTTTAAGTAAACCCGTTAATAAACTAACGATGCTGGAGACTATTAAAAAACATATTTAATGTTTATTTATTTATTATTTATCAGAGATGAAAAAGAAAATTTTATACGCTGATGATCAGCATCAGAACCGGCTTTTTGTTCAGTTGACCTTACAACCTTTAAATTGTGAGGTAATTATTGTTAGCTCTGGAAAAGAAGCATTGGAAAAATTTGTACTTGAAAAACCCGATTTGGTACTACTTGATTTATACATGCCAAATATGAACGGTATTCAGGTAATGATGGAGATTCGTAAAATTGATAAAAAAGTCCCCGTTATTGCTTTTACTGGTGCTGAGTTTTCTTCGGATTCAGAGGAGGTTAAAGAAATGGATTTTACTGATTTTCTTCACAAACCAATTCCACCCGATGAGCTTATAGACGCAATTAAAAGAAATCTTAAATAATTTCATGACAGTTTTTTCTGACATATTGTTAAAGTATAATCCAAGCTTGATTGCTAATCGAATAAAAATGGTTACAAGCGAGGAGGTTGAATTTGTGCTACAAAAAGAGGTGCGAAGACCAGACGATTTTCTGGTTTTAATATCACCTGTAGCGGCCCCTTTTATTGAACAAATGGCGAAAATAAGTCAAAACCTCACGCGTAAACGTTTTGGCAAAACAATACAATTGTATATTCCGCTATATCTTTCAAATTATTGTGATAATCATTGTGTGTATTGTGGTTTTAATCACAATAATAAGTTTGAACGAATAGTGCTAAATGACGAGCAAATTTTAAGAGAAGTAGAGGTAATAAATTCGTATGGTTTTGAACATATTTTACTCGTTACGGGTGAATCCGCCAAGGCTAATGCGAGCTATTTAAAGCATGTTATAAAATTAATTCATAATCGGTTTAGTCATATTAGTATAGAAGTTCAACCTTTGCTTGAAGATGAGTATCGTGATTTGATAAATGTTGGTTTGAATAGTGTTTATCTTTATCAAGAAACCTATTTTAGAAATTTATATTCCGATTTTCATCCAAAAGGAATGAAAGCCGATTTTGATTTTAGATTGGATAGTTACGATCGATTGGGTAGAGCAGGTATTCATAAAATGGGATTAGGCGTTTTGCTGGGTCTTGCCGATTGGCGCATTGATTCATTTTATTTAGCATTGCATTTGCGTTATCTTCAACGAAAATATTGGAAAACAAAATTCTCAATTTCATTTCCTCGCTTACGACCTAATGCAGGAAGTTTCATTACTCCCAATCCAGTTAGTGAGAAAGAATTATTTCAATTAATGTGTGCCTATCGTTTGTTTGATGCTGATGTTGAAATTTCACTGTCTACCAGAGAGAATGCAAATTTTAGAGATCATGCTATGAGTTTAGGTGTTACATCAATGAGTGCTGGTTCACGTACTGATCCTGGAGGATATGCAAATGATGGAGATGAGTTAAAACAATTTGAACCCAATGATGATCGAAGTCCGTCTGAAATACTTAAACTTATTAGAAGAAAAGGATATGAGGCAGTATGGAAAGATTGGGATGTTTTTATGCAAGCGTAAAAGATGAATAATTGTAATTATAGAATTCGAAAATGAAGCAATATCTTGATTTATTACAACATGTTCTTGAGAATGGAACCATAAAGCAAGATCGAACGGGAACTGGAACTGCAAGCGTTTTTGGCTATCAGATGCGTTTTAATTTAGAAGATGGTTTTCCGTTACTTACTACAAAAAAGTTACATCTGCGTTCTATTATTCATGAATTACTCTGGTTTTTAAAAGGAGAGACAAATATTAAATATTTGCGTGATAATAAAGTTACTATATGGGATGATTGGGCTGATGCTAATGGTGATTTAGGTCATGTGTATGGATATCAGTGGAGATCATGGCCTACTTCTGATGGACGCCATATTGATCAGATTTCTCAACTGATAGAATCATTAAAAAATAATCCAGACTCACGGCGTCATATTGTGAGTGCTTGGAATGTTGCTGAAGTTGACCAGATGGCTCTTCCTCCCTGTCATGCATTATTTCAGTTTTATGTAGCAGATGGAAAATTATCATTACAGTTATATCAACGAAGTGCCGATATTTTCTTGGGAGTACCATTCAATATTTCATCCTATGCTATTTTATTAATGATGGTAGCACAAGTTACAGGATATAAAGCTTATGAGTTTATTCATACACTCGGTGATGCTCATATTTATTTAAATCATATTGAGCAAGTGAAATTGCAACTTACAAGAGATACGCGTACTCTCCCAATAATGAGAATTAATGCAGATTTAAAATCAATTTTTGATTTTAAATTTGAAGATTTTATTCTCGAAAATTATGATCCGCATCCACATATTAAGGGCGTTATTTCGGTTTAGTTTTTTTTTAATAGCTAGCTTTATTTGACACAATAATCAGTTTTCTTATAAAACAATATTTACCATCTAACAATACTGCGGCGGACAACATTTAACCTTTATAATACAATATTCCAATTATGACTATCTCCATCATTGTAGCGATCGCTCAAAATTATGCCATAGGAAAAAATAATGATTTGCTTTGGCATCTATCTGAAGATTTACAACGTTTTAAGAAGCTAACCATAGGTAATGTTATTGTAATGGGTAAACGTACTTTTGACTCACTTCCTTTGCGTCCACTTCCAAATAGAACGAGTATTGTAATTTCAGACGATAAAAATGATACAATTGAAGGATGTAAAATGGCCTATTCTATTGAAGAAGCTATTTCTTTGTTCAGTGAGGAGAAAGAAAATTTTATTATTGGAGGAGGTTCAATATATCGTCAGTTTTTACCTCATGCAAATAAGTTATATCTAACTGTAGTTCATCGTGATTTTGATGCCGATGTCTTTTTTCCTGAAATTAATTATAGTGAATGGGATTTAATTGAGAAGGAAGAATTTTTAACAGCACATTTGCCAAATACCTATTATGTATATAAACGCTTATGATTCGTTTTTTTACAATACTATTACTATTTGTTATTTCATCGTCTTTTATTAATTCAAACGAAGGCGACCTAATTCTTGGCCGATGGATGTTGCCAAACAAGAAGGCTAGTGTCTTGTTCTATAAAGATCAAAAAGGTCAGTACCAAGGCAAGGTTGATTGGTTACGAGATGATTTAAAAAACGCCATAGATGTTAAAAATGCCAATTTGGGTTTACGGCATAGACGCGTCTTGGGTTCCGTAATTATTCAGGATTTAGTATGGGATATAAATGAAAAACAGTGGATTAATGGAACTGTTTATGATCCAGAATCAGGAAATACATACAACTGTTACGCTTGGATGGATAATAAAAATGGAACGCAACTTAATCTTAAAGGCTATCCACTGGATTTGAAATATATGGGGCAGGTGCAGAAGATGCTACGAATAAGATAATTCCTAGAAACCACAAAATTTGCCATAGTATTGCATACTACAAGCTAATTATATGATCCTTTCAAATAGGCACGTGTCATTTCATTTTTTGGATTCTCGAAGAGTTCAGAAGCAGGTCCATGTTCAATAACTTCACCAAGATACATAAAGATGACATAGTCGGCAATACGTCTGGCTTGTCTTAATATATGAGTTACTACTACAATGGTATATCTTTGTTTTAACATCATAAACATTTCTTCTATTTGTTTTGATGAGATAGGATCAAGCGCAGATGTCGGTTCATCAGCTAATAAAATATCAGGATCAACGGCTAAGCCACGTGCGAGACAGAGGCGTTGTTGTTGACCAATGGAGAGACGTGCAGCAGGTTCATGAACACGGTCTTTTACTTCATCCCATAAACTTACCTGACGTAAATAATGTTCTACGCGTTTATCGAGAATACTCTTTTTTAAACGACCACTAATGCGCAATCCAAAAGTAATATTGTCATATATACTCATTGGTAGCGGATAAGGCTGCTGAGAGAGTAGCCCCATTTTTTTTCGTAACTCTGTAATTTCAGTATTTGGGTGTAAAATGTCTTCTCCATCTTTTAGTATTTTCCCATCTATAATCATATCAGGATACAGATCTGTCAACCTATTGAAACTCTTTAATAGAGTAGTTTTTCCGCATCCCGAAGGGCCTAATATGACGGTTAGTTTTCGATCAGGAATTTCTACATTGATGTTTTTTAATATCGGTTTATTATTGATTGATAAGTTCAAATTTTCAACCTTTATCTTTGTTCCGTTTGCTGGTCTCATAATCTTATTTATTTGATAGTTTTTTTAAGATATTTATGTGAAAGTAATCGTGTGGTAATACTAATAATAAGAATGATCATCATTAGCACAACCGCTGAAGCGTATGCCCGTTCTTGCACTTCGGCAATAGGAGAGGATAGTTGAAAGAAAATGGCTAATGGTAATGTTGCCGTAGGTTGATTTAATGCGGTAGGAATTGCATCTGTATATCCTGTTGTAAATAGCACCGATGCAGCATCACCTATTGCTCGGCCGAAGGATAATAAAACTGCTGTTACAATACCAGGTACGCATTGCTTAATCATTATTTTATATGCTATTTCCGATTTCGTAGCACCCAACGAAAAGCTTGATTCTATTAGTCCACGTGGAATGTTCTTCAATACTTCATCAATCGAACGAACCATGATTGGAATAATAAAAAGAGCCACTGTTATAATACCTGCTAATAAAGAGGTTCGTAGTCCTAATACAATCATAATCGCAAAACCAAACGCCCCATAAACAATAGAAGGTACTCCCCAAAGTAAATCTAAAATAAAACGAATAGTGTTTACAACACGTCTATGATTCATCAGATGAATATTTATAGAAAGCGCTAATGGTAAACTAATGACAAGTGCAAGAGCGGTTGAGCCTAGCGCTAAATATAGAGATCCGATGATGGCATTAAGAATACCTCCATCTTTTCCAAAATAAAATCCTCCTTGAGGTACCTGACTAATCATTTGCCAACTGAGCGCGGGTAGCCCTTTATACAATACACTTACAATAATTAACAATAATGCAATAACAATAATTGCAGTGCAACAAAACATTATTACTCGGAAGATGTTTTCTTCTATTTTTTTTATTTTCATTGACATCTTACAATCTATTTTCAGAGTGAATAATTAGGTATCGCGATCCGAGGTTGAATATCGTTACCACTACGAATAAGATAAGAGCTGCAAACATAAGCGCACTATCGTACATTGGGATGGACATCATTTCACCATAGTTGTTTGCAATTAAAGCAGGCAGTGGATAACCTGCTTGAAATACTCCTTTGGGAATGTGTGCCACATTTCCTACAACCATTAATACGGCTATGGTTTCGCCAAATGCACGTGATAAGCCAAGACCGAAGGCTGATACAATACCCGGACGTGCTTTGCGTAATATTACTTTGCGAATGGTTTCCCATTTTGTAGCGCCTAATGAAAGACTTGCTTCAATTAAGCCTGTAGGAACTTGTCGTAGTATTTCAAGTAAAATATTTAATATAAAGGGTATAATCATTACTGATAAAACGATTGCCCCTGCCAGTATGCTGTAGCCAGAGGAACTTCGTCCCATCATAGGAGCAAGGTATTCAGAGATCATTGGAACAATAACTAACATACCCCACACTCCATATATTACAGATGGTATTCCTGCAAGTATGTCAATAACTGGTCGCATTATATTCAACAACCATTTTTTACCATAGTAACTAAGATGAATAGCGCTTAGTAGTGCAATGGGTGCTGACAAAATAATTGCAAGAATAGTGACCCATAATGAACTTACTATGTAAGGAAAGAAGCCAAACTTACCCGATAAGGGTTTCCAAACGGTTGAAAAAAGTAAGTGTAATATTGAGGTGTCAGACATCAGTGCCCACGATTTCCATACCAATCCAATACCTAATACGATAGGTAGTAATATGACAATCGCAAGGCATATTGTCATCCAACTTAAATGTAGGCGCTCTTTTAATTTACGTCCGATTCCTAATGGCATACTTTGTGTTTTTTATTTTATTTTCTCCAATTCTTGCCGAATGGTTTCGCTCGATAATTCAACATAACCCGCCTGCGAAACAAAGGCTTGTCCTTTCGTTAATATCCATTCTAAAAATTTTAGAGTAGCAAAATTCTTTGGTTTTCCGTTTGATACAAAGAATAATTCACGTGCTGGGGGCGATGGGTATTTACCCGTTTGAATAGCTGCCATCAATGAATCTAAAGAATTATAAAAATTTTCGCTTTCGTCAATTAAATTATCATTATTAATGTCAATAGGAATCACTTCAATACCTTTGTATTTTTTACGTGTAGTCATATCGTAAGCATAAGTTACGTTGTTATATCCAATACTATAAATATCTTTTCTTATAGCATCTGCAATACCTGGGTCACCAAAAACACCAATCCCATTAAGCCCCTCCTGAGTTGAGCCTAAATATTTCCCCCATATTTCGGCGGCACCACATGCATCGGAACGTGTATAAATATTCATTGCGTGACCTTCTTTCGTGTCAAATAATTTATTCCAATGTTTCACTTCTTTTGTTACGTATATTTTTATAAAATCTTCTTTTGATAAACCTCTTAAAATAATTTCAGTAATTAAAGGATTATTTGAATTAACAGTTGGTATAACTGCGTCCTTTGTAACACTAATGGGCCATGCGCCCTTCGCTGTTTCTTCAGGATTAATACCACGTGATACCATTCCCAAATCAACCATGCCTGATAAAGCATCTGCCATACCTTTACCAGCTCCTCCTGCCGAGATGTCAATACGAACATTGGGATATTCTTTTTTGAATTCATCAGCCCACTTTACTGCCATAGGGTATAGCGCAAAAGCACCAGAAATACTAATAGTGCCAGTCATTGTACTGTCATTTTGTTCATTGCCTTTGTTGGAGGTTGGTTGGCAACTGCTAGTAATGATAATTACAGCTAGTAATGTTGCTAGTAGAATACTTAATTGTTTTTTCATGTTGTTTTATTTAGAAGTAAAAATAATTTATTTACGGGTGTATTACAATAACATATTGTACGCTTTGTGATAAGTATTTATGCTTATCACAAAGCTGCATAGCTGTTTTAATTATTTGTTTTATGACCAATAATCTATTTGTTATTAGGTTAAATACAGCTTTGTGCTTTTTTGCTATTTAGAGCAGATATAAATATTTTATAATGTTGTTCTTAATAATATTTAGAAAAACTCAAATGGAATATTTTCAGGAATTTATTATTAATTTGTTTTTTTTAAGCGAGTGTTTTTTATTGTTGATGCGTCTACAATCATTGCTTTTGCAACCATCTCAGATAGATCACATATAATGGTGTCGCTATCTTTTGCTAATGTTTTTTTACAAAGTGGACAGGCGGTAGCGATGGTATCAGGTTTGTTTTTTGTTAATTTTTGAAGGACATCTCGTGTAATAAGTTCTTTTTCTTTAGCATTTGTTGTAATTGAAGCCAAACTACCTCCGCAGCATAATGCTTTTTCTTTATCGTATCCGCTCTCATGTAATGTTGTTACTTTTTCAAGAAGCAAACGTGGTTCTTTATAAATGGCCATGCCTCGGCCCAACTCACACGGATCGTGATATACCGTTTCCCCTGCTTGTTTTTCTACTTGTATTTTATTTTCTCGAATCAGATTTAAAATATACTCACTATGATGTAAAACGGTAATGTTTAATTTATAGTCATCTTTAAATGTTTTATAGCATATAGGGCAGGAAATAACCATCACTTTAGCCTGCGAGAGATCAATTAAATGTTTATTATAATCCATCAATTTTTTGGCTGCCTTGCCATGACCTGCTAGTACTAGAGGGCGACCGCAACAGGCCTCTTTATCTGAATCCATAAAATAGTAATTCTCCCCAGCTGCATCCATTATTTTTAGCATCGATTTTTTAATGCCTGGTGTAAGGTGTGACATGCATCCAGCAAAATAAATTATATCTGCTACTTTGTATTTTCCGGCTTTTAAAAATTCATATTTTGAAGTATTGTGTACTCCATATTCTGCTCGCTTTACGGTTCGTAAGGCTGAATTATCTATGTTTACCGGACATTTCTCAGTACAACGCCCACACATCATACAGGTCAGTAAATGCTTTGTGTCAATATTATTTTCGCGAATGGATCGTAAAAAATATACAGATTGAATTTTCGTTATTTGTGCCGCATTAAGCAATTGGCATGTATCTAAACAAATACCACATCGCGAACATGCGAGTACCTCCATTTCACTATAGGAAGAGAATTTTTTACGTGTACGCACCCCGTAATTGCGTAAGAAAATAAGTGCCACTTCTGTTGGAATATGCATGTAACGTGAATAGGGTATACTAACAAAAAATAATCCCAATGCAAAAGAATACGCCCACCAAGCTGGATATTCTAATAGCTGAACAGGAAGTATTTCAGCAAATAAATAGCCTGCAGGTTTAACTAAAAAATTGCCATTATTGTGTATTGCCGATGTTAGTCCTTCGGCAAACAAGCGAAGGGGAAAAATTAACCATAATGAGCTTAGTGCTAAACGATCACCCAATTTTAATTGAGATGTTTTTTTCATTCCTACAATTCGCGACCAGAAACGCTTTACAATGGCAATACTTAAACCTGTTAAAATGAATAATAATAATGCATCCATTACAAAATCGAAAACTGGTGCATAGGGATAAACCGGATTGTTGTTTACAAAATAGTAAAAGAAGATTGGTAAATAAGGTGGATTAATGGGATTTACGCTATATAGTTTCACTTGCAAATTGCCTAATACAATGAGCATAAACCAGCCAAAAGCAAGGCTCATGTGCATATATCCCAATAGCGGATTTGTTTTAAAAACACGACGATGTAATAGACTCTCGGTAAATACCTCCCAAAATGCATAAATGCTTCGCACAGTAAATATACGCCGACGAATGTTTCTCTTTTCATTGCCATCGAGATGCCTTACCCAGTATATCGTTTTATAGATAAAGTATCCTAAAATAAAAACGAGTCCAATGCTGAATGGCAATACAAATATGTCAAAGTCATAGTGCATTCTGATGTTTTAATGATATTGCTTCTTTTATCTTTAATATAACATTTCGGGTGTTAATACCACGTGGACAAACCAAAATACATTTGCCGCATAACATACATTTATTTATTTCACGTTCTAATTCATTTGTCTCACCACGTCTTAAAAGAACATTTAATTTACGAATATTAAAGTCAATAAGATTCCCTGCGCTACATGTAGCTGTACAACCGCCACATGAGATGCAGCCATTAAAGCTAGGTTCATTCTTTAAAACGTACTCCAGAATGTGGTAGTTGTTCTGATCGAAATCAATTTGTCGATCCTTATTTATTTTAAACCCGAAGTCTTTCATGTGCTTATTGAAGATACTGTTTTATTTTAATTGCAGCAGAGCGGGCATCAGCCAGTGCATCGCTAATGCTCATTGGGCCAGTTGCTGCACCGGCTGCGAAAATTCCTTTTTTGTTAGTGCTGTTATTATCCATGTTTTCATCCAGTGGTAGAATAAATCCATTCTTTTGCAATTGTATGCCAGCACTTACACAAAGCTCACGGCTGTCGCGTGGAGCTTCCATTCCAACCAACAATACCATTAGGTCAACAATCATTTTTAAGGGGCGACCTGAGAGCGTATCTTCTGCTTTTATTTGAATGCTTCCCTCTAAATTTTCAGCAGCTTCTGATAAGCGACCGCGAATAAATTGTATCGCATATTTCTCTTGTGCTTCTCGGTAAAGCTCCTCGAAGTGACGGCCATACATACGGAGATCCATATAAAAACAAATTATTTCGGCTGTTGGGAATTTTTCACGTAGCTCAATAGCTTGTTTTACACCAGTTACACAACATACTTTTGAGCAATGTAAATTATTTGTTTTCTCATCGCGAGAGCCTACACAATGAATGAAAGCGATTCGCTTAGGCATACTGTTATTATTAATAATAGGTTTACCGGATTTCATTCTTCCTTCTAAATCAGCCGAAGTAATAACATGATCATAAATTCCATAACCATATTCTTCTTTCTTTTCAGCTTTAAAAAGATCGTAACCCGTGGTGATGAGTACCGCGTCGCTTTCACTGTGACTGCCATCTGATAGGGTTGTACGATAATGTGCGTTAATATTTTGAATCTGATGCGCTGCAATGTTTGTCTTAAAATGTACGCGTGAATTTTTTAATGACTGTTGTAAGTAATCTATTAATTCCTGAGCTGGACGAAGGGTGGGGAAGAGGCGATCCCATTTAGCTGCATTACCACCGCAGTGATCAGATTTTTCAATGAGTTCCACATTATATCCCATAGAATCTAATATACACGCAGCTTCAATGCCTACCGGGCCAGCGCCAATAATCGTTATTCGTTTATGTTCATTCATGATGAGGCATATGTGTGAGTTCTATTGGAACCTTTAATTTTTTACCGTTCACTCCATCATACTTTTTTGAAGAATCATAAGAAATGCCTATTTTATCAAGTATAGGTTCTGTGTTTATCTGATGTAATTGCAATCCTAGATCCCAAGGGTCATATCCTAAAAGCAATCCCGCTACTTCTTCGTAAGTGAAAACAGGAATGCCATTTCCATTAGTATCGTATGTTTTTCCTTCGCTTTCTTTTATTACATACTGCCAACGATCTAAAAACATTGGGCAACCAGGGCAATTTGTAATTATCATGTCGGGCTTGTAAGCCTCCATCGATTCAAATTTTTTGTGTGAACAGGCTAAACTATACCCTCTGTTGGCTTGCACTAGATATTGACGAAAACCAAAGCCACAGCAGTGCCTGCGTTCTGGGTAATCAATTACTTCACCACCCCATGCATCAATCATACCAGTAAGTACATAAGGATATTCGGCACCGCCTACTCCTTTATTTGGAAACATTTTAGCATAGTGACAACCTATATGCTCAACAACTTTAAGTGGTTCGCCCGATTCTTTATGAATGAGTTTAAAGATACTTTTCTGTGCAATTTCATTACGAAATTTATAGATAACATCACTAGCGTGTGCCAGATTTTTAGGTGCTTTAAATTCACGCTTGGTGGCTTTAAATAAATGCTCTCGTATTTTTGTTTCGATATAGGGGAAGTGTTTCCATGTCTCCAAAATTTCAGTATATATTCCAAATGAAGTGATACACGATGGCACCAAATTCTCGTAACCCGATTCTGTCATTAATGCAAATTGCCGAGCAACCACTGTCATGGTTGTTTCAAGAGGAATAATATCGCTGTGATAACCTATGCCTGTGCATGTAGTATGGCAGGCATGTTCGAATATATCTCGTTTCAATTCCTCCTTCAGTATGCGCAAAAATGCCGTTTCGCTTCCCGGAAAGAAATTCTGCCGAATGCAACTCCGCACATAAAAATAACGATCATCAGCAATCTCTTTCTGATAGTCGTTCCAAATATTTTTCTTTCCTTCGAGTTTCATTTGTTTAATTTGGTCTTAAGAATAATTGATGGTCTTTTTACTTTCTTTCATCAATCATTATCATTGAACTTTAAGCATTAAAAATTCATTATTTCATTTATCTTCCGTGCTTCCCACTGTTAAATGAGTAAATATAACGCACATATTCATTATCCATGCTATCATCCAATTCCATATCCATTTCGTTAGCTTTCTTTTTACTAAAGGTTTCAATATTATTATAACGATCCATTGCACCAGTTTGTTCGAAAATTGTTTTTATTTCGGCTAGGGCTTCAGCAGGAATTTTTCTTAGTATTCCATTACCGCTGCCTTGGTAGTTAACGCCGAGACGATTGATTACTTCGGCGCGGTTTTCGTGATACCATTCCCAAACGGGACCTTGTTCAGGATGCATGGCTGGGAGCACGCCATCAATGTAAACGCAATAGCCATGTTCAAGAATCCACTCGCCAACTGTGCGCTTAATGACCAGTTGTTGCCTGCCTTTTTCAGACTCAACAAAGTAACCCAAATCTTGCGATAAGGAACGTAATGCCATAATTATAAGACCAGGTGTATTTCCTCTAGGGCAGCGGGTTTTACAACTCATACATTCACCGCAATACCAAATAGTTTCGCTTTTAAGTAGATCTAAAATTTTTTCGTCATTGCGAGTTTGGACTGTATCTGCTATAATTCGTGGGTCGTAATTATAAAACTCAGCAGCAGCGCAAATGGCGGTACACACTCCGCAGTTCATACATGAATTAAGTCCTTCAATAAAGCGAATATCTTCACACAATTTGTTGTACAGCTCTTTCATTTATTACGCTATTTACAAATACAAATTTACGTTATTACTCTTTTAATTAAGAGCATGCAAAAGCGTAAATCCAATAATGATTTTGCGATAGGCATAAATGCCAAGCGACTAATGGGTATATATGCTTATTAGGGTGAGTTTTCAGTAATTGTATTCTTAAATACGGGTTTTGTGTATCGTATGCTAGGGCTGAGTATTTATTATGTGATCTATTTATTAGTTGTTTTAGTGTTTTTTTTCAGCTTATTTTTTTTGAATGAATAAGTTTTTATTTGAGATTCTTTATTTGGTTTCAATGTTTAAAATACGTAGTTTTGTGTATGGAATTTAGTGCCGTGACGAAATATCCATTCATACCTTATAAAGGGAAGACTTATTTGTAAGACTCTTATATTAAACTTAAAAACTAAAATGAAACAACGAATTTTTTTTATTCCCCTTCTTGTTAATAGTCAAGAATGGTGTCCTGCTGGTGCAATATGGCATTATGGTGCCAATTTCATTTTTATGTCAGGTTATCATTTAATCAGCTATGATAAAGATACTTTAATTAATTCAGTTCCATGTAAGAGATTAAATAAATCAGTATTTCTAACCAAAGCTGCTACTTCTTTATTAAGAAAATATGAGAATGGATCTGAATATACTTATTCAGATTTAAACAAGGTGTATATTTTTAAGCATAATAAAGTTTATACCGTATATGATTTTTCTGCTAATGTTGGTGATCTGTGGATTGTTCCGGAGATTCGTAGGTATACCACATGCGATACTAATGGTATTGTTAAGGTTGATAGTGTAGGAACAATTACTATAAATGGTCAAACATTACGATATATTGTGGTAAGTCAACAGGATGTAGCACAACAATGGGATTGGAACTTTAAAATTATCGAAAAGATTGACCCTGTCAATGGCTATTTACTTCCTGAAAAATTAGAATATTGTGGAATGCATTTAGATGAGTTTCCTGAAGGTGGTAAATTTAGATGTTATAATGATAGTGCATCATTTTTCTATACATCAAATATTGCCCCTTTTTGTGATTATGTTATGTCTGATACAGAACATAAAGAATTAGTTGTTACTTTTAGTGTTTACCCAAATCCTTCGCAAGGATCATTCAAATTAAATATTGGAAATGCTGTTTTCGATAAAATAACAATTTCGGATTTAGCGGGTAATTTGATTGCCACTTTAGTTTCACCATTTCATGATGAGATTCAAATAAATAATTTGGTATTAGGAATCTATATGCTTAGTGCTATGAGAGGGGATAAAATTTTTGTAAGAAGAAAAATAATTATTACCTTGTTGTAAGAGTCTTTTGGTTGTAATTCAATAAACACTTAATTTTAAGGGTTTGTTGAATTCATTTTATGAAAATAATTTACACCTTTCGTCATTCTGTTTTAATCATATAATTTACTGCATTTCATTGCGATTATCCACAATGTTTACACAATTATTTATGCTGCAAGAATTTTGCATTTCAATTCTAAAGTATAAATAAAGTTTTAATTTGTGAACTCATTTTATTGATATGTATAATGCCGTTTGTAAATAATAATAGGACAATTTATATTTTACTCAATTGCGCTAAACGTATTTAAAAACAGCTTTTACCAATCTAAATTTTAATTAAAGCAATAATTAATTCCTAAATTTAGATTTTCTGAAAAATCAAAACTTGTAATATTGCTTCCAACATCTATATTTTTCCTGTATAACATTCTTATCATAATTTCTGTTGTAAAATTTATGTGTTGACTTAGACTGAATCTACCACCACATAGTGCATGAACGCCAAGAAGCATTGAATTTTGCAAGGCTTTGCTTTGTGGTTGTTTAAATTGGTTTTCTACGATAGTTTCATACAAAGAATAAGCTGGGTTGTATTTATAAATTGATTCGTAAAATTTGAGTCTATAAAAGCCCCAGCCTACCGATACGCCACTACCAAAATAGAAAGAAGCTGTTTTTTCTGGAGTAAAATATTTTTCGAAACCTGTATTTATAATAATCTTATTGTCATATTTGATTTGATGCATAAGGTTTATACTTGCATTGTTGTCTTCTGTATATGGAATATAGTATGTCTCTTCTTGATTATCATCAATATTTAAGCTTAATCGGAATGTTTTACTTTTCTTGTTTGATCTGAAAATCATTTCCATTGTATTTAAATCTAAGTATCCAAGCATCATTCCAACTGATACTTTAGGTTTTATTTTAGATTCATTCGTAGACGCAGTGGGTTCTATTGTTTGTGCTTTTACAAATACGCAATGGTATACTATTACAAATACAAAAAGTGATTTTTTCATAGTTTTGATTTTAAGGTTAATTAGGTTTTGAAGAAAACGACCATTGTATTTTATTATTGTATCAAAAGTATTTCTTATCACTGTTGTCCGGTAAAAAAATAAAAAGAGGGTTGGTCGGTTAGGACCAACCCAGATGGTTATCTTAGGAGTAACTACACAACAAAAAAAACCATGAGTAAAAGTACAAATTTTACCGGACAGCCGATTCTTAATCA
>JBBRXJ010000041.1:0-29617 GCA_038248505.1 Bacteroidales bacterium | reverse complement strand
CTGCATTGAATCCTGGATCTAACTATAAATTGTTTGTTAACACAAATGATTTTGCTGCTTATCCTTATATTAAGAATAGTGACACAATTTATTTCACAACAAGGATTGGTAGCTGTAATCAACCAGTAGCTTTACAAACCACTCAAATTGACACAACTTCTATTAAATTAAAATGGAATGAGGGAGTCTCTCCTTTTAAAGTTGAGTATAAAAAAATCAATCAAGCATGGTCTTCGGCTCTTTCTGTATCTGTTATTATTGCTGATAGTTTACGATTATATGCACTTGATTCGGCCTCTAAATATGTTATAAGAGTGCAGTCTAATTGTGCTAGTTATAGTGATACATTACTTACCAATACGATAGTTCATGGATGGGACCAAGTGAATAATATTCTTTACATCAATACGAATCAGACGATTTCATCTGACTTTATATTTAATAAAATAATTGTAAATTCAACGGGTATAGCTAAACTAAAATCAAATGTAAAATATATTGATAGTTTAATTGTTAAAAAGTATGGTGAATGTATATTTGATACGTTTACCGTAACCGGATTTGCCTTTGTTGCCCACGATACGGCAAAACTCTCAACAGCCCATCAATATTGCTTTACATTGGATACTGATAACGGAAGCGTACGATCAAAAGTTCGTAATTTTAGTGTAAAAGCTTCATATATTTATAATGGACAAAAAGCACAATATTTATCAGATATTTTTGATGTTGATAACCGTTCTAATTACTATGTATTAATCCTGGATAACCCAATTTCAGTTGAGAGCCCCATGCATGGTTTAAATATTAAAGATAATTTACAGATAAAAAAAGGGATGCTTAAATTTGGTCCTTATTATAAAACACTTTCTCTTGATGCAAATGCAAAGTTGTATAACTACTCATCATTGAATGCTATAAACAATCATCGTTGTTTTATGTCATTTGCAGGCGGTGCTCCTAATATTGATGATGCCGCATCTTTTATGGGGCCAAACGAAATATGGCTTGACTCAATTAATATAAAAGGATATGGAGATCCATCTGTTTATGCGCCTCTTAGGGTAAATAAAAAAATAAAGCTTGATATATCTTCTGGTTCTGTTGGGTATACAAAAGGACTAAAAATTATAGGCGCTACACTTACACTTGATACTGGCGCTATAATAACAAATGCTTATGATGCAAACCTTATTTTGTCTGATTCTGCAATAATTCGTTATTCGATATGTATGGGTGATATTGGCCGTACCATTTTTATTCCACTAGGAGATGTACTGACGCCAAGACCATTAACCTTTTTATTGAATGGTGCCTCAGCTATTTCAAATAATGCCAAGATTGATTTTGTGCCTATACTTCAAGCTAGTTCAAATAAAGACACCGCATCTTCTTTTATTAATTATTATATAACAATAAAAGGTGAAGGCATTAGTGACCCTAATTTTTCTGTTAATCATAGCTACAATGGAACTACTTGGGTAGGAAGTGAGAAAGCATTGTATGCCTATGTTTTTGATGGAAATAAATGGAACTCATTTGACTCTGCCAATAGAATATCTAAAACATTAGTCTTTAACGCCATTACTTCATGGGGCGATTTTACTGCTATTTCATTGCAGGATGTCGGAATTCATATTCCTATGGCAAATTCAGATATTATGTTATATCCGAACCCTAGTTCGGATTATATTAAGGTGCATTTTGAAGATCCCAAAGATGAGGTGAGATGTGAATTGTTTTCAGCAAAAGGGCTGCTATTATTTAAAGGTGATTATACGCAAACGTCAGATATAAAGATAAATATAATAGATCTTGCTTCAGGCCTGTATTTCCTGAGAATAAGTGAAAAAAATAAATTTGTGATACGTCGCTTTGTAAAGTTATAGTTGACGAATTGTTGTTTATCTTCAAATTCTTGATATCGTTAGCAGATGTCAAGAATTTGAAAATTTACTTCTACTAGACCATTTTTATAGGCATCTTTAGCATTAGGGATAAATTTTTGAAATTTTCAAGAAGAAGATACATCGCTGGTTGCACTTTAATTAAGTTTAAATCCGCCAAATCTTTTAACAGCTTTTAGCTTTTGGTTTTACTATCTCAATTCGTAATGTTTCAATAGCTCATATTTTATATGAAAAGGTAACAAATAATTCTTAATGGCAGGGTTGTTGTTTTTTTGTATGTCATACAATGGTGGGCATAAGTTTAGTTGGGGAGTCCGAAGCGATTTCCTTTCAAGGCTTACCGTTTTTGAATAGAAGTAGAACCCATTAAAATTGACACTAACACTCCAATTAAATTTATGCCATGTTAGGCACTTGGCATTATTCTTTCTTTGGGTCTATTCCTCTTAAAGTATTCCACAATTTGTTCCTTTGATAAATCAGCAATGTCATTACTAATTTAAGCTCCTACTTGCCGCATAAATCCGACTGCGTCAAAGCCCTTTTTCTTAATTTCTTTAGTCTTCATATTTCATAAGTTCTCGTGGTGATCTTATATCAATCGTTCAATATCCAAGTTTTAAATTAACAGAATTAGAGCCTCTTATTCGGTCAACATTTACAATGTGTTTTAAGTTCCAGCTTACAAGACAATCCACTTTATGAATTGTAGCAAGTGCTATATGCAAACAATCGTCAAAGCTGGTTTTATCCACAACATTTTCCTTAATATATGTTATTGCAAGTTCAGCTGAATTTTCCGTTACTTCGACAAATTCAACGCAATCAAAAGGTAAACTTCGAATCAGTTGTTTTACCTTTTCTGGAACCTTTTCAATTTCTTCATCAGTCACGGAGGAATATACAACCTTTATTTCCTTGTTTTTAATACGGGTAAATAGAGGGTTGGTAAACTCCTCAAATTCTTTATCGTAGAATCAACCGAAAACTGAAGTGTCAATATAAATTCGTTGTTTCATTAATGCGATATTCCTCCAAATTTACAAAAGAATAGCAAATTAGCTATCGCTGTGCATTTTTTTGCCTTGTGCCTAACTAAATTATACACTCGATATGTAAAAATATAAAAATTTAATAGTCCCGTGTAGTGAAATTATATATCCATGGGTAAAATTGCGGAATAACTTGTTGTGTAGCTGTTTAGGTACAAATGTCGTTGTAAATATCAGTTAATCCGTAAAATATATAGAATATAATGATTTTAATTAATCATTATTAGATGAATAAGTGGGGTTGAATCATAAAAAAATAGATACTTTCAAATCAATTTAAAGTCATTCATTTGTATTCAAAAAACCAACATTCATTGTCAATTCGGATTGTTTGTTGATATGTGATTGCAATACAGGCACATGCTTATTATACATTACTTTAAGTATATACTTGCGAACTATAAATTTTTTAGTACTTTTATGCTTTATTAAGTAAAATAAATATAAAGAACTATGAAAAGAAGTATTACAAACCTGCAATTAAAAACATTTTTAATTTTTGCAATTTTTTGCCTATGCTTTTTAGCTGAAGCACGTCAGCCTAAACTTATTGTTGACAATGATACGGTAACTATGTTACAAGAAGAAACATACGATACGGTTATTGTTCGCAATAATGGCTTATTAGTGACCAATTTTATAAATATTCTCAAATTGTGTCAACTCGAAACGGGTGGTAGAATAAAAGGGAATACGGTTAGAACTTGGTTTGGAATGGATGCTGCTGGAATTAGAGTTATTAATAATTCTGGTCCAAATGCTTTTGAGAATGTTGAAATGTCTCTACGCGCAACAGGTATAAATGCAATAATTGGAGGAACATACCCATCTACTTTTAATGCTTTCTTTTCTGGTTTTGGTGGTCGCGACATTCATTTTGAATCAGATGTTCGTGTTACAGGTCGAATTTTTAATGGTTATGCAAACGTTTTAAATCCTAAAGGGAATGATTTAATATTAGGTCCTGATGCATACTGCGGTAATTTATCAAAAGATTCACATGTATTTCTTGTAGGAGATGGAAGCCGAGTTATTAAGGAGGTGCATGCTGGGGTACGCTATTCTATTCCTCTTTCCTCTTTTAGTGGAGCGGGTCTAAATAGAACCGATGTTTATTTTACCGTAAATCCTTCATCTGTATTGGGTGCTAATCCTAAGGTTATACTTCAATTATTTTCGGATAGTATTCCTGTTCAGGCTCAAGGCGCTGCTGTTACCGATTATTTTAAACGATTTATTAAGGTTTCTTTTGAAGATATTAGTAATCCAAGTATTGATTTTAGTGTAGAAGGAGTTGTTTCATCTGGCCCATCATATCCTGAACTTACGGGTAATATTGATAAAATTCTTTCGGCTCGCTGGAATGGTACAAAATGGTTGTATGGTGCTTTGTACAATAAAAATATCAACTTATTGGAATATAAGAATGTAACTGAAACTTCCATTCTTGCTGCAGGACGTAATTTTGGTTTGGCCACTTCAGCCTGCTATGCACCTCAGAACCCTTACTTTACTTTTGTAACAGACACTACTGCAACGATTACTTGGAATGCAGAGACGCCTGCTCCTCTCGGTTATTTAGTTGATTATGCGCCGCTTTCTTCTTCTACGTGGGTTTCAGCGGGTGCCTTGTCAATTACTAATAAAGATACCATTACGGGTTTAACAATTAATTCAAAGTATAATGCTCGATTACGAACCGTATGTGCTGTGGGTGATACAAGTAATTATTCTGTAATGAAATACTTTAAAACATCCATCCCTGCATTAAAACTTCGTGCTGCTGGTATAACCACTTTGTTAATGAATGTGCCAGCTGGTTCGGTTGATACTTTTCCTTCTTTCTTGGTATGCGATACGGTTCGAATTTTTGGTGCTGTTCAGGCAGTTGATAATATTACTGCAAATCGATGGATTGCAATTGAAGATACAATTACAGCAGCTAATAAAAAGTATAAAGGCCTACCTGGTACGATGTATCTTGATCAATATCAATTATTAGGCCCTTCAACTTGTAGAACATATATTAAGGCTGGTACGACTTTTCGTTATGGCTCTAAATATTTAAAAAATGAAGTAGAACGCCAAAATGCCGCAATGGCAACGCTTGGCTTAACCAAGCAAACACACAATGCCGCAAATTATTGGTTAAATGGAAATTTAGTGGGTAGTGATGGTCAAATGATTAACAATGATTTTCCTCAGCAAATAAATAGCCTTAGGTTGAGTACAGGCGGTCGTGTTTCTGTTTCTCGTTCATCAAATTTTAGCGTAACCAATAAATTAATTATTGATAGTGTTATTTATACACAACTTGCAGGCTCAAGTCTTACAGGATATCTTCAAGTTGATGGTAATGAATTTGTTAATAATGTTGATTCACTCGTTTTAGATGCTACCAACCTAATTTTTAATGGGAAAGCTACTGTACTTTCTGGTACGGGTAAGTATGTTAAGGCGAATTCAATTACCATTGGATTGAAAACGACTAAAGCCAAACTTACTTTAGAGCAAGATTTATATGCGGCAGATTATTTTTATCTTGATAGTGGTGAAGTATATTTAAATGGTCACAACTTGATTTTGGACGGTATTGATAAACAAGTAGGTCATATTATTTCAAATAATGGCGGTAATGTTCAATATCAGATAAAATCATACGGTTCAGTGAAAATACCTTTTGGTTTAGGTTTCCCTTATGATACTACAGTTGTTTTCTTTAATCCAATTAGTGGTACTATGGAAAAGACGGCTATCGTAAATTTAAATCTCGATACGATTAAGCCTGCACTAGGAAATGCCCCTATGGATTATATTAATCGTTTTTTAACTATTTCATTTAATGATTATTCAAGTCCTATCTATAATATGTCATTTAATTATATAAACAATGACATCAAAGGTACAGAGGCAATGATGGAAAATCAGGTTTATTCAGCTGGTCAATGGATAAATTCTAAAATAGTTATCAATGATACTGTAAATAAAGTATTTTGGTATAATTGTGTATACCAGGGTGTTTTATCTGCAGGAAATTATCTTGGTTTTGATACCGTTATGGCAGTTGAATTATCATCAAAAGATATTACCACTCAAGCAGCTACGCTCGATTGGAAATTTTATGATGAGGGAGTTAACAATTGGAATATCTATTATGCTGAGAATTCAAGTTCTACTTGGACCTCAGTTCCAGTTATATCAGCTACTTCAAAGAGAATTTCAGGTTTAACTGCAAGTACTACATATAAATGGTATGTAGCAACTACCGAAACAGCTGGCTATCCAAAAATTGCGAATAGCGACACATTAACATTTACTACATTAGCAGGTACTTGCGACAAACCCGTTGGCTTAACTGCTACAGCAGACTATGATTTTATTAATGTTAATTGGTCAGAGGGACAATCAAACTATACCTTACAATACAGAACAAAAAAACAAAGTTGGGCTTCAGCATCTGTAATTAATGGATTAACTACCCAATATCGTACACTAACTGGGCTTGATACTGCAAGGGTTTATGTAGTGAGGGTTCAGTCAGCTTGTGGAAGTTATTCCGATAGTTTGGTTACCAATACGCTTATTCCTAATTATAATGCTTCAAAAAATTCACTTTATATAAACAGCAAGCAGACTATTCCTTCTGATTTTGTTTTCAATAAAATTACTATTGATTCATTAGGTGATGCTTATATAAAAGAAAATATCAATTTTATTGATACACTATTATTAATGAAAGGTGGCGAATTAATATGCGATACCTTCGTAGCAAAAGGATTTGCTTTTGTCAGTCAAGATTCGTCATTATTATATAGTGCCCATAAAACGGGGCTTTCAAAAATTGATACGCTTGGTAATATACGAGTAAAATCAGCTTATTACCATCCATTAGCTCGGTACACCTACAATGGGAAAGTGCCTCAAAAATTGAACATCATAGTTAATGCAGTTAAAGATAAGTATGGTACTAGTGATTATTTTCATACTACTCTTGATAACCCAACTACTGTTCAAATGCCTGATCATAAAATAATTATTAGAAAGAACTTTATGATTAAACAAGGGGTAATGCTACTCAACCAATACAATTACACAGTAAGTATGAATGCTAAAACCACATTAACAAATAATTCAGGTATGAATGCTTTCAATAATCATAAGTGCTACTTAACTCTTTCAGGTGGTAGTGCTGGTGTTGATGACAATTCAGTACTTACAGGTACTGCTACTACATGGGTTGACTCATTGAGTTTTGGTAGCTATGGTGATCCTTTAGTTACTTCTGATCTTCGTATAGCATCAAAATTAAACGTTAAATTAAGTTCTGGTGCTGTCGGTAATGCACATGGTATTCAATTAAAAGGGAAAAAGCTTATTATGGATGCTGGAAGTGTAATTGTTACAGAGAATGAAGGACGTATTATTCCTAGTGACTCAGCTTCTGTTGAGTATTATGTGAATGCAAGTAACATAGATAGTACTATTTTTATTCCATTTGGCGATTTATCGCTTTACTATAATCCGTTTAAAATAAAGTTTAAAACGGGTACGACTTTAGGTTCTAATGCATTTATTAAGATTTTACCCCTTGCTAATGCTCATGTTTTGGCAAGTAAAGCTCCTGAATATATTAAACGATATGTTAGTGTTGATGTAAATAATATTAGCACAATTCTTTATGATTTAAGCTTTGTTTATGCTACTTCTGATGTAGTAGGAGTTGAAACGGCAATGAATTCGGTGATATATCCTAGTGTTGGGGTTTCTGATTTAGATTCAGTAGTTTCTCAATCAAATATGGTGAAATTTTCAAATGCAACAGTTTTGGGTGACATTACTGCACGTACTAAAAATTTTGACACTAAGATTTCCGAAAACAAAGCTCTGGCAAATATTAAAATAGGTCCTAATCCAACTGAAGATTTTATAAATATTGAATTTGAATCCGTAAAAACAGGAGCCAAAATAATTGTACTTGATATGACAGGTCGTCAAGTGGCTGCACAAGATGTAAAATCAACACTAGAAGTAGTACATTTGAAAAAGAATTCTGTTGGTGTTTATTTTGTAGTAATTACAGACGGTTTTAATAGAACAGTTTCAAAAATTGTAAAAAAATAATAATTTATCCCTCACCATTTTTTTGGTGAGGGATTTCTAATTTTGTTTAATAATTAAATTATATAAATATGAAAAAAATCATACTCTTTTCGTTGCTTATCGCTCTTGCAGGTACAAGCTGGAGCCAATCTGATTACGGTACCGGCCCTGGTGGTGTAGGTACTAAAACTGGTTCAACACTACAACCTGAAAATGAAATTTGGTTAACAACAGATACTCTTGAGGCAGGTACGGATTATGATGACTCAAATATGGAGGTGCTAACATGGCCTGACGTTTCAGGTAATAACCATGATGCAGGTTACGAATTCCAACCAGCCAATCACACATATAAGCTAAATTCAAAACCTCTTTTAATTAAAAACAAAATAAATGGGAGGGATGTTTTAAGATTTGGACACGATGGTCTTACAAGTGGATTGAGAATTCTTGATCTTGCTGCAAATACAAATCAAATAGATACTTGCCCTGGTTTATTTCTTTCTTTTGTAATTAAGCGAAATATACTTACAGATTCAGGAACCTTTGGCTACATAGTGGATAAAAGAGAAGAAAGTAATCCGAACAAATCAAACCGTGCTTTTGGGATGTACTATGATGGAGGAGCTGCTTATGGTCAGGTACAATTAATTATGAATGCCAATAATTATTTTTATACTGGTAAACCTAATGGTTGGGTAAAAGATACCACTTCTTTTTTCTTGCTAACGGCAAATTATAATATTACTTCTGGCTTGGTATTTCTATACATAAATGGTCGTCGTGAGCCTAGTCTAGGTGCTGGCAGTTATAATAGAAATGTTTTTGATTCAGATGCTCCTCTTGTATTATCAGAAAATTGTTATAATGATTTAGGAGAGTTTATAATGTATCGCAAAGGTTTAAATGATGCTCAACAAAAAATTGTACACAACTATTTAGCAGCTAAATTTGGTATTGCCATTAAGAAGGATGCTAGTGGCGTGAATCAGCTTTTTAGTATCACCAGTGGTGCTTGCGAAGAAGTAATTGGTGTTGGTCGTGGTCAGGATGGCACCAAACATTTAGCTTCAGCAGGAGGTGGTATTATATTGAAAGCTGTTGATGCGAGTTTAGATAAATCAGATGAATATGTTTTAATTGGTCATACAAAAGATGGTGGCTTAACCGCTGATGCAACAACAGGTTTTTGGTCACGTAACTATTATGCTCAAAAAACAACAACAAATACAATAGATGTTAAATTGTATTTCGATTTTAACAAAGCTGGTTTATCAGCGCCTACCGCTATTACGGATTATGCATTATATTATACTGCTACCAAGGGAGGTATTATGAAAGTATTGCGTTCAAGTGCTGACTCCTTAAATAGCAACAATTTAATGTTCGCAATAACGAATATGGCAACTGGTTATTACAATATAGGGAAGTCAATACCTGCTACACCGGTTGTGAGTCCTTTTACTTCTCCTATCGCGTATGGTACTGATACAGTTAACGTTTCAATTACTTCAACAAGTATTTTGTCTAATATCTATTATACTTTAAATGGTAAAACTCCAAATCCTGATAATTCAGATACATACCTATATACTGATTCTGTAAAAGTAGGAATGGGTTATACTATTCTTTCAACTGCGGCTATGGCTGGTTCTGCTGGAAAATGGATATCAAGTGATGTTGTTACCAATGTATATAGCAACGCAGATGTTTCAGAAGTTTATGCACCTGAATTTTCTCCATTGCCAGGCACATATAGTACTGTTCAAAATATAGTATTATCAAGTAATACCCCTAGTGCTAAAATTTATTACACATTAAATGGTACTACTACTCCTGATAGTATTACAGGTACACTTTATACAGCAGCTATTGCTGTGAGTGTTTCAAAAACTATTAAGGCTATTGCGTATGCAAATGGTTTAAATGAAAGCGCTGTTTCAATTGGTTATTATGTTAGTACTGTTGATGTAAAAGAAATTAGTTCAGGAAAAGCTCAGATAGCAATATGGCCAAATCCAACAAAGGGACTCGTTAATATTAAATTTAATACTGAATCTGCCGGTGATGTTATTGTTAGAGTATTTGATGTGACTGGTGCAATGCTTGTGAATAATGAAATTGAAAAACCAGCTGGAGTTATTACTCAAAGCTTCAATTTTTCAGGTTTAAAATCAGGTCTCTATTTTGTTGAACTCGATCAACCTGGTGTTTCAAGAGATATTGTTCGAATGGTTATTGAATAGTTATTTGAAAATTGATTTATATTAAAAAGCGGCACTAAAAAGTGCTGCTTTTTTTATGCATCAAAATGAGTAAATTTAAACTCTTTGTAATTATTCAGATATTTTTGTTGTATGATTAGGCATAATCATTTATTTTTACTGGAATTTAAACAAATTAACCGATGAAGACAATATTTAAACTCGCTTTTGCTTTACTATTTTTAATACTTCTTAATTCTTGCTCAGGGGATAGAATATATGATGTAACACGATTTGGTGCTGATTCTAAAGGTCTTTCCTTATCCACTAAGTCAATTCAATCTGCCATTGATAAAGCGTCGTCAATAGGCGGGGGCGTCGTTTTTGTTCCAAATGGTACCTTTTTGTCAGGCACTATTTTTCTTAAAAGCAATATAACACTTAGATTGGCTTCAGGCGCTACCATTTTAGGTTCTCCCAATATTAGCGATTATACCGAATTAACGTGGGGGCATAATGTTGACAGACAGCCCTACCACCTTATTGTAGCGAAGGGTGCCGAGAATGTTGTGATCGAAGGCAAAGGTACTATTGATGGAAATGGAGAAGCCTTTTGGAAAGAATATGAAAAAGATAGTTTAGGGCGAATGATTACGCCACGTTGGATCAGTGCCAAGGATAAAAAGGTGAGTCCTCTTATTGAGATTGATAGTTGTACAAATGTTACCATTAGCGATGTTACCATTAAAACAGGCGGAGGATGGAACCTGCATTTATTTAATTCTCAACGAGCTTTTGTTCGTGGAATTAATATAATCAATAATCTATATAGTCCAAATTCCGATGGTATTGATATTACCGGTTGTTATGATGTAATGGTTTCTGATTGTTATATTAAAACATGCGATGATGCTATATGCTTAAAAACAACTCCCGATAGTCGCGATTGTAGAAGAATTACTGTAACCAATTGTATTCTCGAAACACTGTGTGTGGGCTTAAAAATGGGATGTAATGAGTCATATAAAGATATGACCGATGTAACGTTTAGTAATTGTGTTATAAATAATTCAAGTAGAGCCATTGGTTTGTATGTTCATGCGGGAGCGACTTACGATCGTATAACCATAAGTAATATCACCGCAAATACCAATGCACCATTAATTTTTAATAGACCTATTCAATTAATGACTGATCTGCGTGCTCCAGGTATAAAAACAGGGACTATACGAAATGTCTTAATAAGCAATTTTGTTTCGAGCACCAATGGCCGAATAATGCTGTCGGCTGAAGACAGTACATCTATTGAAAATATTGTGCTGAGAGACATTGTACTTAATTATCCGTTGATAGAAGATCCTACACCATATTTTGCAACAGCAAGCAGCAATCAATTTCCCCGTTTCAAAAAACATCCCGAATTGGGTGGTGCAAAAGCTGCAATTGTTGCTGAGAATATAAAGAATTTGGTGGTTGAGAATCTTATTGTAAATTGGCCAAATTCTGATTCTGTTCCCCTCGATTGGCGACATATTGAGAAGATTGAAAACGGTTCCAAAAAAATACATACTCCCGATTATTCAACAACACGCCCAACAGAGTTTAGTGTGCTTTGGGGAAAGAACATTCAAGGTGGATGGATAAATGCCCCATTGGCGAAGGCTTCTGCAGCATCACAACCCAATTATCAATTAATAAACTCTACTTTTACAGTAAAATAATAGTTCTAAATTTTAAATAAAATTTTTAAACGAAACAATATGAAAAAGTTTCTTGTTTTCTTAATGACAATTGTGGCCTTGCTTTCATGCAGCAAACAGCCAATTTCAAAAAAAACAGCAAAGCAATATTCAGATACCATTCTTACTCTTTCAAATGATTTGGTTTCTTTGTCAATAAGTATGTATGGCGGCGCATATACTAGTTTTTCGTTTAACGATAAGCAATTAAATCCTCTTACATTTAAACTAAATACAGTACAGATGCCAGCCAATAATAAGAATGGTGCTGTTTTTCAAGGTCATTTTTTATGCCTTGGTCGTTGGGGAAGTCCAACGGATGGTGAGATAGAGGAAGGCGTTCCACACAATGGCCAAGCTACAAATTCGTGGTGGAGTGTTGAGAGTAAGGATAAACAAAATTTAATGATGAGCACCTATGCTCCGCTTGATAAAATGAATGTGATTCGGACCATCAATGTTTCAAAAACAGAACCACTATTTGTCGTTACTGAAGAAGTGAAAAATACGATGTCGGTTGGTCGTCTCAACAATATAGTGCAACATGCAACAATGGGTGAGCCTTTTTTACAACGTGAAACAATCGTAAATTCTAATGCCGCAAAAGGTTTTATGCAATCTATGAGTTATCCCAATCCGTATAAAAATGAGTTTACTTGGCCAAATGGATATGCTGATTCGCTAAAAACTAAAATTGATTTAACATCTACAAATACAGATAGTAGTTTTGTTGCAACACATATTTTTAATGATAAATATGGATGGATTACAGCATCCTCACCTTCAAAAGGCTTGCTGATTGGCTATTTGTGGCGTACCAGCGAGTACCCTTGGTTAAATATGTGGAATCAGGTTGTGGATGGAAAACCATGGGCTAAAGGTCTTGAATTTGGTACTACTGGTATTGGAAGATCTTACCAAGATTTATTGGCAGTAAACACTTCATTTTATGGTCGTAATTCTTATGAATATTTGGATGCAGGCCAAACAGTCACAAAATCGTTTGTGTGTTTTATGAATAAAATTCCGATTGATTTTAAAGGTGTGGAACAAATTGTAATTACCAATGGAACAATTGTAATTACTTGTATCGATGGCATTGGTAATAAAGAAATGAAAATAACCGATTTTAAATAAGGTTATTTTCATTTCTTAATTTCCTACAGTCTATTTTGATATCTTAAGGTGGTAAGTGGATACTTTACCTTTGCTTTCTATTTTTGCAAGGTATTTTTCTTCAGGAAGCCCGGAGATATTGATTTTCGAATCTTGTTCAACAGTACTATTAATAAGCACATACTGACCAAGCATGTTAATTATTGCTACTGAAAAACTGCCTTTTTCAGCAATGTTAATTTGAATATAATCAGTGGCTGGATTTGGTTTTATTGTAACCGTTTTTTCATCAGTTATTGGATTGGTTTGTAAATCAAATTGCTATTATTGAATACGCACAAAAGGGTTCTCTTTGTTGGCTCAATTCCACACAAAGGAAAGGGCATGGTTTTTGATACAGGACCATTTAAATCGCCAACGCCTTCAATCCAAGTTACACCATTGGTGAATAAAATTCTTTTATGTAGTTTAGTTTCTATTGTAACGGAATCAACATTTTCGGCAATGCCAGAAGCATACCAAGTTGATATTACATCTCCATTGCGTAAACTAAAGTCATAAAGAAGTTTTTTTCCCCTATAATCATAGTAATATACTTTTTGGGAGTCGATATCTTCTCGCAAAAGCCAAAATTTTATGATTTCCTACGTCAAATATATGCTATTTTTTAGGGTCAGGTATACCAAGGCATTTGGACGTCAATTTACTTGAGCCGCCATGTATATAGATTGGATTTTGCATTTCGTTTATAAATTTCGATTTTATTATCGCATTGTCTTCAATACGCCCATTGCCCCAATCGGCCCACATAGGATAGGCAGCCCAGTTCCAGTTGATATAGCTAATCGCTTTTATTTGTGGGTACTTTGCTATAAATGCGAAGTAGGGTGCATACCATTTTATCCAACTGCTATCGCCTTGTAAAACGCCTACTTTGCGAGGGGTCGATTCGCCAATCATTACTGGTTTTTTATGTGTCATAGAACTATCCATGAATGTCCGTGCGGTACTATCGTTGAATTGCCAAGCACCAAATAAATCTATACCCCACCAGTCAACATAGCTATCACCGGGGTAATACGACATGTAATCTTTGTTCTCAGCATCAACGGACATGCACCAAACGGTTGCAATGGGATGATTACAACCTTTCTTTAGTACATCTGTAATTTTAATATATGCTGCTTTAAAGCTTTCCGTTTTGTAGCCATTCCACTGGCCTGCAAATTCGTACCCAATACGAATGTACATAGGACGATCGATATAGTTCAACGCCATAATCAATGTATCTATTTGTCGGTCATATTTGCCTTCTGCTACTAAATCTTCATAATGTTTTTCGGGGCTGCCATCATAGGTCATTCCTAATCCTACTTGAGGAATAATATACCAGGGGTATTTGTTTATTTCTTCCGATACATTTTTTGCCCATTTCATTAGTTTGCCATCTACTCCTATATAGGTCATATAAATAATGGGCTTTAGATTTTTAGGCATTGCATTGGAGTAACCTGCAAAAGCATCGCTGCTTTGTCCTGCACCACTAATGATGCCTAATGCTGGTTCCATTAAAGCATTTAAATTAGTACGTTTTACATAATCGGACTTTTGTTGTGCTTCAATTGTATTAAAGGAAGCTGCAATTACAATGCATGAAATGCTTAGTGAGAGTAGTCTTTTTCTCATAGTTATAAAATAAAAGTTCGATTCTGCACAATCGTATACCAATTAGATATTTACTGCTTTTTAATGAAACCAAATCTCTTATATATCAATGAAAGCAGTACGCTGAGGTGCCACATTGAGTTTTTCGCCGTGGCGAAGAAGTGCATCCACCTAGTTTAGTATTTTAGTATGAAATTTGTCTTTGGTGTATCATTATGCATAATCAAAAATAAAAGCCCACTGTATTGGAGGGCTTATTATATGTTAATGATTATTTTGTTCTTCCAGGATAAACTTTAAGTGCTTCCTCAAAGCATTTCATGGCTTTCTTTAAATCTTCAATATCGAGTACATAGGCCAAACGAACCTCATGTTTTCCCTTTCCTGGAGTAAAGTAAAATCCTGAAGCCGGTGCTACCATTACGGTTTGCTTATTGTATTCAAAATCGCTGAGCAACCATTTGGCAAATTTATCGGCATCATCAACCGGAAGTTGTGCCATAACATAGAAGGCGCCTTTGGGTTCAGGGCAAACTACATTCTCCATTTTATTTAATGCGCTAACAACAAAATCGCGCCTTGCTTTAAAGGTGTAGAAAATCTCATCAAGATATTCTTGGCTTGAATTTAATGCAGCTTCGCCAGCAATTTGTCCAAAGTGTGGTGGACTTAAACGTGCTTGAGCAAATTTTAATGCCGTGCGTATAACTTCTTTGTTTTTGGTTATAAGAGCACCAACTCTTAAACCACAAGCATTATAGCGCTTTGATGCCGAGTCGATCATGAGAATGTTATCATCCAAACCTTTTAAATGCATTACGGAGAAGAAAGGAGCTTCATCATAACAGAGCGCTCTATATACTTCATCAGCGAAAATATACAAATCGTATTTTTTTGCTAACACGCCAAGTTTTTCAATCTCATCCTTTGAGTATATGTAACCCGTAGGATTGTTGGGATTGCATATGAACAGAGCCTTAGTTTTTGGTGTGATTTTTTTCTCAAAATCCTCAATTGGAGGCAAAGCAAATCCGTCCACAATAGAAGAGGGGATAGGTACAACCGTTACACCTGTAGCAGTAGCAAATCCATTATAGTTGGCATAAAATGGCTCTGGCATAATAACCTCGTCGCCTGGATTTAAACAGCAATTGAAGGCAAATGAAATGGCTTCCGAGCCTCCGGTAGTAATAAGTATGTCGTTGTAATCGACATGAATATCAAGTTTCTTATAGAAATCCGCCAATTTCCTTCTGTAACTTTCGTTTCCCGCTGAATGGCTATATCCGATAACGCTTATTGGCGTGTTACGAATAGCGCTGATAGAAGTATCGCTGGGTGGAAGATCGGGCTGACCAATGTTTAAATGAAATACTTGGACACCTCTTTTCACAGCTTCTTCAGCATAAGGAACCAACTTACGAATAGGTGATTCCGGCATAATCTGTCCTCTGTTGGAAATCTTTGGCATTTTGTTTAATGTTAAAATTGGGTATTGGTTTAGTATAAAAAAAAAATCCCATCACTGGGATTTTTTATGAAATATTTTTTTATTAATCCCTTAGTTCGATGTTCCTGCTGCTGGCGCCGCGGCGGCTTCTGTAACAACACCCTTAATGGTTAAAACGATTGGATTATTTGATGAATTCGAATAAACGGTAATTGACTTCTGAAAATTTCCAACAATTACGGTATTGTACTTTACATTAATAGTACCTGTTTTTCCTTTTGCAACGGGTTCTTTTGACCAGTCAGGAACGGTACAACCGCAGGATGCTCTTACATTACTTAGTATTAATGGCTCTTTTCCTGTGTTTTTAAATGTAAATTGACAGGTACCATCACCTTCTTTTACTACGGTACCATAATCGTGAGTGAGTTCTGTAAAGGTAATAACGGGAGCATTTTTATTTGTGCTTTGGTCAACTACTGGTTGATCTTGTGCTTGTATTGCTAAGCTTAATACAAAAGTCAAGGCAATAATGCTGAGGATGTTTTTCATAATTAAGTTTGATTAAATGTTAGACAAAAATAGACATAATATTAAATTGATGAACAGTTTTTGCTGTTTTTCTTTTGCTATGACGTTTAAGAATATCAATAGTTACAGTTTTGAAAGAAATTAAACCTTCTGCTGTACTTTCATTAAGTGTTAGGTTATTAGGCAGTAAGCGTCTTTCGGTTTTTGTTTTTTTAGTAACACTACTATTCTATCAGAATAGTAGTGTTATATAGGTTTATAAGTGTTATAATAATAAGATAGTCAGTTAAATAAAATGCTGAAAACTATTTTTTGCTCAAAGACAAAATCTTTATCCTTGAATTCATTGCTTTTAATACCCTTTAGGCGGCTTATTTGTCAATTTTACTATTTTTGCAGAAGTGAAATTATGTTTTGATCTATAAATCATATATAATTCTCATCTTTATAATTTAGATAAATAAAAAGATTGATGATGGAAATTCCTACCAAGTACGACCCTTTAACTACTGAAGACAGATGGTATGCTGTTTGGATGCAAAATAAACAATTCAAATCAACACCAGATAAAAGAGAATCGTATACAATAGTTATCCCTCCGCCTAATGTTACTGGAGTGCTGCATATGGGGCACATGCTCAATAATACTATACAAGATGTGTTAATTCGACGTGCCCGTATGCAAGGTAAAAATACCTGCTGGGTGCCCGGTACCGATCATGCTTCAATTGCTACTGAAGCTAAAGTGGTTACAAAGCTTAAGGGGATGGGCATAAATAAAGCCGATTTAACGCGCGAAGAGTTTTTGAAACATGCATGGGAATGGAAAGAAAAACACGGCGGCATCATTCTTGAACAATTAAAAAAATTAGGTGCCTCATGCGATTGGGATCGTACAAGCTTTACAATGGATCCTAAATTATCTGAAAGTGTTGTAACAGTTTTTGTTGACCTATATAAAAAGGGGAGTATTTATCGCGGGGTTCGTATGGTAAATTGGGATCCGCAAGCAAAAACAGCAGTTTCAGATGAAGAAGTAATTTATCGTGAGGTAAATTCAAAATTATATTATGTGAATTATCATGTAGTTGGTGAGCATGGTAAATTTGTAACCATTGCAACAACACGTCCTGAAACAATTTTAGGCGATACTGCCGTTTGTGTTAATCCAGATGATCCGCGTTATGCACATCTTGAAGGTAAAAAAGTGATTGTTCCACTTGTAAACCGCGAAGTACCTATTATTAGAGATGCTTATGTGGATATGGAATTTGGTACGGGTTGTTTAAAAATTACTCCAGCACATGACATAAATGACTATGAAATAGGTAACCGTTTTAATTTGCAAGTGATTGATATTTTCAATGATAATGGTACCTTAAATGAAAATGCAGGTGTTTTTGTTGGCGAAGATCGTTTTAAAGCAAGAGACCTAATTGTTGAGAAACTAAAACAAGATGGTTTCTTAGTAAAGGCTGAAGACTATACTAATAAGGTAGGATATAGTGAACGTACCGATGCCGTAATTGAACCCAAACTTTCGATGCAGTGGTTTTTAAAAATGAAAGAAATTTCTAAACCTGCTTTGGATAGTGTGATGAATGATGAAGTGAAATTACATCCCGCTAAATTTAAAAATGTTTACCGACATTGGATGGAGAACGTAAAAGACTGGTGTATCTCTCGGCAATTGTGGTGGGGACAAAGAATCCCTGCCTGGTATCTGCCCGCTAGTAACGAGTTCGTGGTAGCGGCAAATGAAAATGAAGCACTAAAATTGGCGCAAGAAAAAACAGGTAATGCTCAGTTAAAATTGTCTGATTTACGTCAAGATGAGGATGTGGTGGATACTTGGTTCTCCTCATGGCTCTGGCCTATAACTGTATTTGATGGAATAAATAATCCGGATAATCCAGATTTTAAATATTATTACCCTACCTGCGATTTAGTTTCAGGGCATGATATTCTGTTTTTCTGGATAGCACGTATGATCATTGCTGGTTATGAATTTCAAGGCAAGAAACCATTTAGCAATGTATATCTCACCGGTATGGTGCGCGATAAGCAAGGACGAAAAATGTCGAAACAATTAGGCAATTCACCCGACCCCGTAGAATTAATGAAATTGTACGGTGCCGATGGAGTTCGTGTGGGTATGTTACTCTGTTCGCCTGCTGGTGGCGATTTGCTTTTTGATGAATGTCTTACAGAACAAGGGCGTAATTTTAGTAATAAAATATGGAATGCATTTCGATTAGTTAAAGGATGGCAGAGCGATGAAAAAGCTTCCCAACCTGAATCAGCTAAGGTCGCAATTGTGTGGTTTGAGTCAAAATTAAACCATGCAATTATTGAGCTCGAAGATGGATATGATAAATTCAGAATCTCTGAAACACTCATGATCGTTTATAAACTCTTTTGGGATGATTTCTCATCATCTTATCTGGAGGCGGTAAAACCCGCATATCAACATCCAATAGATGCAAAAACATTAGCTGCCACAGTGGCCTATTTTGAGAAACTGTTGCAATTACTTCATCCGTTTACCCCTTTTATTACAGAAGAAATTTGGCATTATTTAATAGATAAATCAGAGGCCGAAAGCATAATAAATACAAGTATGCCTCGGGCTGGAAAAGTGAATGCGGTATTGATTGAAGAATTCGAATTTGTAAAAGAAGTGATTGCTGCGATACGAACCATTCGTGCAGAGAAAAATATTCCAATGAAGGAAGCAATGGATTTGTTGTATCGCAATAGTAAGAAGAGTTATGATTCCTATTTTAATCCGCTAGTGATGAAATTGGCCAATTTGAGCACTATTATTCAGGTGAGCGATTCTGTTAGCGGTGCCATTACATTCATTGTAAATACAGTTGAATTCTCAGTACCTATATCGGGCGCAATAAATATTGAAGAGGAGATTTTGAAGATTAATGAAGAACTACGGTATGCTCAAGGATTTTTAATGAGTGTAATGAAAAAACTAAGTAATGAAAGTTTTGTTAGTAATGCGCCGCCTACTGTTATTGAAAAAGAGCAACAGAAAAAAGCAGATGCCGAATCGAAAATTAAAACACTTGAGGCGCAGTTGATTGCTTTGAAAGGATAGAATATACGAATGATATACGTTTTGCCTTTGTTGTATTGAGCGTTTTGTGTATGAACAAATCGCATAAAATTCAAAGTTTAATGCAACGACATAAAATAAGATAAAGCAAAGAAAGGGTAATTGCAAATCGATTATGCATAATCATACACCAATTAGATATTTACTGATTTTTAATGAAACCAAACCTCTTATATATCGATGAAAGTAGGACGCTGAGGAATCAGTTTACTTCAGTATATAACAATGAAATTTGTCCTTGGTGTAACATTATGCAGAATCAGATTTAAAACTCAATTCTATAACTCAATACTGGCAGGAGTCCCAATTGGCTATTATTTACAATGCTTCCTCTTTTAGCATTGTACCATTCACTCGTTACAACACTACTATTCGTTACATTTTGTATACGGAGTTCCCATTGGCGTGTTGTATGCTTTTTGTTTTTGCTGTAAAGCAATTTTAAATCAAATCGGGAGTATGGGTTGCGCTGCCAAGCATAGGCTCTTTCGTCATAATATACTCCCTGCGCCTGAGCTCGCGATTCATCTAAATTTATCTTTGTGTAATGCTGTCCACCTGCAATTGAGCCACGCACACTTACCGTAAGTGTTTTTGTAGTACCATTGGTATGCAATTTAAATTCTTTACCAGCCAAAAGATTATAGACCTGGTTCACATTAAATCGCGAATCACGCAGCACACCATCGCTACCTCTATATTTTTATTCAAAGATGGATGCCGTAGCTAAGAAATAATAGTTTGATGAAAAACGTTTCTCCAAAGTAATTTCGGTACCATAATTAAAACCAGTTCCTTTATTGTTGAGGGGCGTTGTAATAATTCCTTCGGATGAATTTAATGTTGAGAAGGCAGATAATTGATCGCGTTCCACAGGTATGTTGTATAAATCCTGATAATATACTTCGGTCTTAAAAGATAAAAATCTACTTAACTCACGACTATAACCAATAACATAATGCATGGCGCGTACAAAATCAGTATTCTTATTTGGAATACTTTTCACACCCTCATCATTTGTAGTTTCTGCTAAATATGTGGAGATTGATTCCATCCTGCTATGCATTCCAAATCCTATATTTAATGATTGTTTCGAATTAATATCCCAACGAAATCCTGCACGCGGTTCAATGCTATAACGACCATTTAACTGAAGGTACATTACATGCATTCCAGGTAAAAATGTAAGCTTATTATTAAGTCTATACTTCCATGCACTAAAGACCTGATACAAAATTTCACTTCCATTATTTTTTAAAATCTCATTCATTTTTGCTTGTGCATCATTGTATATTCCTTCGTGTAAATCAAACATCAAAAGGCTATAAGTAGCGCCATTTATTACAGACAAGCGCGAATTAAACTTTGTATTAATGGTGGATGATGCACGCAACGTGCTATAAAAAATATTTTCATACGCACTTTCATAAAATTTATTTGTTGAGTCGTTTAATCTATCACTCGTCCATCGGGTAAGGGTATTGTTATAGGCCAGAGTGTTTTTAGGTAACTATTTTTACACAAGAATATTTGATGTGAGACACCAATAACGCCCATATCAACGCCAAAAACATTTACATAATGGGTATCTTGTTCCGAAATATCACTGAGGCCTCCTACCCCGAATATCTTAAATTTACCAGCATGTTTGGTAGGAAAAACTAAATTAAAAGAGAGATCCTGAAAACGTGGTATCCCATCATCAATAATTTTAACGCCAATGGCATCGAGCATTGCAATGGTTGAATATCGGTAGTTGATAAGATAGGATGATTGCCCTCCCTTTTTAAATGGCCCCTCGGCAGAGCAGTCGGTACCAAGTATTCCAGCCATCAGAGAATATTCGGTCTTTCGATTATTTCCTTCGCGCAAATTAATATCAAAGACACCGGAATAGGCATTGCCATAATCGGCCGGAAATGCTCCGGTAAGAAAATCGGAATTATCGAGCATGTTGCTATTTAAAATACTAATGGGACCGCCCGATGCACCTTCGTTTGCAAAATGATTTGGATTTGGTACTTCAATGCCTTCAAGACGCCACAACATACCGCGCGGAGAATTTCCTCGTATAATAATATCATTGTTCCCATCAGGCGTACCCGTAACACCAGCATACGAAGCGGCCATACGCGCAGGATCATTAAAGCTACCAGCATATCGCTTTGTTTCTTCAACAGAAAAGTAAGGACCACTTACCGTTATCATTTTATTTAACGCTTCATTGTTTTTTTCTTCCTGAAATTCGCACTTCATCGAGCTGCGTTACCAACTCGGTAATTTCAATAGTGATGACGGCCTCTTTACCGGCCTCAATTTGCAATGCATTAACACTTGCAGACTCATAACCAATACTACTTATTAATATACTATAACGACCAATAGGTATTGCAAGAAAAACAAAAAAGCCATTGGCATCTGTAACTGTTCCTATTATGGGATTGCTATTCTCAATAGCCAATTGTACTCCAGGAATTGGAGCCTTCGAATCCTTGTCAATAACACTACCACGAATAGTTTGGTGAAGCGATTGTGCCTGCACTCCAATAAAGATTGAAACAATGATAAGGGTAAATAATGTTTTCATGCTGCTTTTTTTTAAAAGACAAGAATGAATTGGGAGGGTCACATGAAAATTACAGTTTAAATATAAACCTTATATAAAAGGCTATTTTGAGGCGATGTAACTTTTACGTACATCTATCCGTTTCCACTAAAACACCAAAATTATGATAAAGCGAAGTCTCTATTTTGGCAATCCTGCCTATTTAAGTCGTAGCAACGAACAACTTATTGTTCGATTACCAGAAGTTGAAAAAAACTCAACACTTCCGGAATCCTTTAAAAACAAAGCATTCACGAGTATAGCTATTGAGGATATAGGTATTATTATACTCGATTGCCAGCAAATTACTATTACACAAGGCTTGTTGGCGGCTTTACTCGATAATAATGTAGCGGTAATAACATGCGCCGACAATCATCTGCCATCGGGATTACTTTTGCCACTAGCAGTAAATTCATTGCAAAACGAGCGCTTTCGAGATCAGTTGGATGCCAGTCAGCCATTACGAAAACAATTATGGGCTCAAACAATTACAGTAAAAATTGAAAATCAGGCTGCACTATTGCGAGCCGAAGGTCACAATGTGGATAATATGATGTATTGGGCTGAGAGTGTTCGATCGGGCGATCCGGATAATTATGAAAGTCGCGCTGCTGCATATTTTTGGAAGACCATCTTTCCTCCTGAACTTAAATTCATTCGTGACCGCAATGGTTTTCCTCCAAACAATTTATTGAATTATGGATATGCCATTATAAGAGCAATTGTAGCAAGGTCTTTAGTTGGCAGCGGTTTGCTTCCTACCTTTGGCATTCATCATGCAAATAAATATAATGCATATTGTTTAGCCGATGATATTATGGAACCCTATCGCGCTTATGTGGATAGAATTGTGGTGAGCATTGTAAAGACTAACGAAAACTATCAGGAACTCACAACCGAATTAAAAAAAAGATTTTTAGAACTACCTGCTATGGATGTGATAATTGATGGCGAACGAAGTCCTTTAATGATAGCAACACAACGCAGCACTGCCTCATTAGCCAAATGTTTTGGTGGTACAACGCGAAAAATTATGTATCCTACTTTTATATGATTAACCGATTAAATGAATACAGAGTTTTGTGGATAATGGTACTTTTTGACATACCCGTTGTAAGTAAAAAACAACGGAAAGCAGCCACTACTTTTAGGAAACGAATAATGGCTGATGGGTTTACCATGTTCCAATACAGCATTTATGTGCGGCATTGCCCAAGTGTTGAAAATGCAAATGTGCATATTAAACGGGTAAAAGGACTGTTGCCAGACGAAGGGCATGTGGTAATGATGACCGTAACCGACAAGCAATTTGGAATGATAGAAGTTTTTTACAGCGGAAAAACAGCGGATAGGCCAAATACCCCGCAACAGTTGGAGATGTTTTGATTGCTGAGGGCACTAAAGACTAAAAAGCTACAGAACTTGCAATATTTGGACTTATGGGATTTACATCTATAGTACGACTTGAAGGAATAACCACCAAATCCATATCTTCCATAGGTATGGCACCTAAAAGAATTTGGTCGCCAAGAACTAGTGCACCGGTAAAGCCGCGGCGGTTTTTAAAATGTATTTCAACAGGGCCAACATACGGAACAAGTTTGCGAGTTCCATCGGCAATGGTTACTTCTTTTTTATCAATTTCAATAAGGCCAAGTTGGAGTTGCACATGGGCAGGGATACAAAGATGCAATGCACCAGTATCGGCCAATGCGGTTAATTCAATACTATCAAGCTCCGGCATGCGCGGTTTTGAAAGTTTTATTTGTGTATAAACCAGCCTCATAAAATTTTAATGTTTAATACAAAGATATAAAAGTTACATAAAGCAAAGAAAGAGTAATTGCGCAACTGAATGCACATATACTATAACGATGAAATACAGCGAGATGTATGTTGCTGAATACTTTTAGGTGAGAATAGCTTGATGTTTTAACGAATAATCCTATATTTAACCAAGATAGATTAAAAAAAGCAACCCCACGGAGTACGCGGGGTTAAGAATTTCTTCGGCTTATAGCCTTATTGTGATAAGTCTTTCGTAATGCAAATATATAAAATTAATTGATATGAGCAAAATTTTAGGATTAGATCTTGGTACAAATTCTATTGGTTGGGCAATTCGTAACTCAGATTTAGAAGAAAACCAATTTGAAAGATATGGAGTCGCAATTTTTGAAAAAGGAGTTGGAAGAGATAAGGCAGGCGAATTTTCATATGCCGCAAAGAGAACACAAAAACGTTCTGTACGGCGCTTATATCAGGCGCGCAAATATTGGTTATGGGCGACGTTGGAAGTATTGATACAAAATGATTATTGCCCTATGACTATGGAACAACTCGATGGTTGGCGTAAATATGATAAAATAAATAAACGAAAATATCCCCATATTGAGGCTTTTGAAAAATGGATTCGATTAGATTTTGATGGGGATATGAAGCCTGACTTTACAAGTCCTTACCAAATTAGATCTTTAATAGTAGGGGAAAAACTTGATCTATCTAAGAAAGAAGAACGATATAAAATAGGACGAGCATTTTATCACATCGCTCAACGACGTGGTTTTAAAAGTAGCCGTAAAGATGCAAATGTAAATGAGTCAGGTGATAGAAAGGATACAAAATCTGAAATAAAAAAGGATAGCGAATTTTCAAAAAATCTAAAAGAGAAATTTGATAAAACCTTGCTCGATTTTTCAACAATAGGAACAGCTTTGGGATTCATTGAGAACAAAGGTGAACGGATACGTTTAGAATGGATTCAACATACATTTCGAAAACATTATAGAGATGAAATAAAATTAATTTTTGAATTTCAGAATATAGGTATTGATTCTGATTTTTATAAATCCTTGGTTGAAAATAGCACAAATAGATATAATGGCGCAATTTTTTATCAACGACCTTTGCGTTCTCAAAAGGGACTCGTTGGATTTTGTACTCTTGAAAAGAATAAACCTCGTTCACCAATTAGTCATCCGGCATTTGAATTATTTAGAGCATGGAGTTTTCTTAATAATATAGAGTATAAGCCAATTGGTGAGACTAATTCAATATGGCAGCAAATTCCATATGAATATAGACAGGAGATATATGATATAAAATTTACTGGCAGACAAAAACCGGATTTTAATTTTGTTGAAATTGCAGAATATATAAAAAAGAAGGGATACCATTGGGAACTTAATTATAAAGATAAAACCAGCGTTTCAAGTTGCCCAATTGCAGCCAGATTAAGAGATGTTTTTGGTGATGGATGGGAGCGAATTCAGTTGCCTAAAGAGCAAAGAAAAAATAGTAAATCAGGCAAGGATTTTTATACCGTAGATGATATATGGCATGTGTTATTCTCATTTGACGATGATGAAGCGGTAAAAGAATTTGCAATTGAAAAGTTGCAATTGACTGAAGAAAAAACCAAAAAATTTGTAGGTGCATGGAATGCTTTACCTGAAGGCTATTCGATGTTAAGTATCAATGCAATTAAAAAGATAAATAAATTCTTGTTGAAAGGATTTATTTATACAGAATCTGTTCTGCTAGCTAATATTCCTGACGTTATTGGTCAACAATTATTTGATGAAAATGAAGAACTAATTACAAAAGCATTAAAGGAGGTTATTTTAAAAAATAGAGAAGACAAGCAGATAGCTAATATTACAAATAATTTAATATCAATTTATAAATCATTACCAGATTCACAACGTTTCGCTGAAAAGAATCAAGCTTATAAGCTTGATGATTCAGATAAGAAAGAAATACATACATCTACAGTTGAAGCTTATGGTTTGAAAACATGGGATAAGATTTCAGATATAGAGAAGCAAAGCATTGTTTCAAAAGTGGAATCATTGTATCAAATTTTCTTCACCAGCGTAAAACGCGAATATGTAAAATTGCCAAGGGTAGATGATTCGTTGAAAAATTTTATTCGTGATAATTTTAATTTAGGTTGTAACGAAAAGTCAAAAGAAGAAACTTGTAAATGCGCTAATTGCAAAAAGATTGATAAATTGTATCATCCTTCAATGATAGATATTTATCCTGCATCCAAGAGGGATGATGATGGTAAGTTCTACCTAAGAAGCCCTAAAACGGGATCATTTAAAAATCCGATGGCCATGCGGACATTATTTATATTACGAAAACAACTAAACTATTTAATAAAAGAAGGGCATATTGATGAAGATACACGAGTTGTTGTAGAATTAGCACGTGAGTTAAATGATTCGAATAAAAGATGGGCAATTGAAACTTATCAACGTAATAGGCAAAATGAAAACAACGAATTTGCAGATATTATTAGAGGGTTGTTAGAAGATGAAAATGACCATACTATAAATGCAAATCCGGAAAGTAATAATGATATAGATAAAATAAGAGTATGGTTTGAGCAGCTTAATGCAAAAAAATCGAATAAAGGAACAGGAGAATATTCTCAAAAACAATGGAATAAGCAAAGTTATGATTTATTTACAAGCCTTACTAAAGCAAAATCATTTATTGATAAATACAGACTTTGGAAGGAACAAAAATGTCAATGCATTTATACTGGACGAACAATAAGTCTTTGTGATCTTTTTGATGAAAACAAGATAGATTTTGAACACACTATTCCACGTAGTATTTCGTTTGATAATTCCATGGAAAATTTAACGGTATGTTTTGCAAGTTATAATCGTTACGTAAAGAAAAATCAAATACCGACTCAATTACCGAATTATGAAAAGGATGTAAAAATTGGTTCGGATTTGTATACAGCGATACAACCTAGATTGAAAGAATGGGAAGTAAGAATAGAACAATTAAAAGTGAATATTGAATATTGGAAAGGCAAATCAAAATCCGCAAGTACAAAAGATTATAAAGATGATGCCATTAGACAAAAGCACCTTTGGCAGTTTGAACTTAGTTATTGGCAAAATAAATATCAGAGATTTACGATGACCGAAATAACTACCGGGTTTAAAAACAGTCAGCTAACAGATACCCAGATAATATCAAAGTATGCTTTTCATTACTTGAAATCAGTTTTCAAAAAGGTTGAGGTTCAAAAAGGGCTGCATACCTCAGAATTCCGAAAAATATATGGCATTCAACCCAGAGATGAAAAAAAGGATAGAAGTAAACATTCGCATCATGCAATTGATGCGGCAGTTTTAACGCTTATCCCTGCAACGAAAAATAAAGAGGAAGTATTACAAAAATATTTTTCGCAAGCCGAAGTAGCAAAATTGACCAGTGAAAAAGAAAAACAATATCATGAAAGGCCATATAAAAGCTTCAATATTTCACATATTCTAAAAATTGAAGATGAAATATTGATAAATAATATTACACGTGATCAAGCATTGTCTGGGTCGAAAAAGATATTAAGAAAGAGAGGTCGTATTATTTATTTAAAGGACAAACAAGGTATAATAATAAAAGATAATGAAGGAAAGCCAATACCAATGTTTTCTAATGGGGATAGTATTAGAGGGCAGTTACATCAAGAAACATTTTTAGGCGCAATAAAATTGCCAATAAAAGATGCGAATGGTAAGTACAAAATAGAGAATGGTAAATTTTTGTATGACGATAAAATTACATACGTTGTTCGTGAGCCTTTCGTTTATAAAAAGGATGCCAATAGCCCCGGTTTTAAAAATATTGAAGATATTGAAAAGAGCATTGTAGATAAGCATTTATTAGAAATGATAATAAAGCAAATTGGGGATCTTGATTTCAAAACAGCCATGACAGAGGGTGTTTATTTAGTGAATAAAGATGGGGGGGAAAGCAGTAGAATTAGACATATTCGAATTTTTGTGCGTGCTACAGAACCGCTAAAAATTAAAGAGCAAACATATATTTCAAATAAAACCTTAACTCAGTTAAGCGACAGAGAGCACAAAAAGTATTATTATGCTGCTAATGATAAGAATCATGCCTATGCATTATACGAAGGTAAAATTGGAACTAAATCGGAGCGTGATTTTCGAATAATTACCCTTTTTGATACTGCGAATCTTAGTACACATTTTGATCGTAATTTGTCAGTTGAGCTCGAAATTAAATCTAAAACTAAAAATGAAAAACTAAAACTTTTAGCCGTATTACGTAGCGGACAAAAGGTTTTATTTTATAAAGAACATCTTGAAGAGTTGAAAGAGCTTAATGCAAAAGAATTATCTAATCGGTTATATCGGATAATTGGTTTTGAAAAGGATGGTCGGATAAAATTTAAGCATCATTTAGTTGCAACACGTGAACAAGATTTAGTTGAGTCATCAGACGTTTCATTTAATAGTGTTAATCAATTATTGAGACTCAATAAATCGAAATTTTCATTTATTGTGGATGGTCCTGACTTTATTCTTAAGCAGGACGGTCAGATAGTAATCACTAGAACTTCATAAAATAATCACATAAGGGTCAGAATGTCCTTATGTATAAAAACGATTGATACAAGCTAAATTTTTGTACGCTAGTATCTAAAAAGATAGCCTTTGCAAATTTACTGTATATTTTGTATTTATATTGCTCAACCAAGATTATAACAGAAATGATGAAAATAGGATTCTCGATATTTGTTACGATTTTAATTTAAAGTATAACATAATAATCGACGTACATCTTCTTTCAACAACAGTGCTCGAATCAAAGAGAGACTATAATATTTGTTAATGCTTTTAAAAATCGTATGTAAGCATGAGTTTTGATAATCAAGATTGATTAGATAATTCAATATAGATTGGCGGAGGCTATTCTCAAAAAAAAGGATTACCACATAAAAACAAAAAAGCTTCACCCAAAATGACTCAGGTAAAGCTTTTCTCATGTAAATAAATACAGTTTTTTATTTCTAAATACAGTCTTATTAAACTGATTTGATGAAACTTAAATGCAGGTGTACTGTATTTAACATTTCAAAGATACAAAACGAAAGCAAATCACAACTTCATTCCCTGCCCGATAAATTCAGCGTCGACTGTATTTAACATTTCAAAGATACAAAACGAAAGCAAATCACAACCTTTCTACAGTTCCGTTTGTGTGAAATTCAACTGTATTTAACATTTCAAAGATACAAAACGAAAGCAAATCACAACAACCAAGAATTTCATTTT
>JBBRXJ010000040.1:0-30683 GCA_038248505.1 Bacteroidales bacterium | reverse complement strand
CCCAGATTATAAAGTCAGTAAGCTACACGAATTACTACCTATCAAAAAGGCTTAGCTGCCCTCCGCACAAAATTAATCTTTATTTTTTGGTAACAAGGACGTGGTTCACCGAATGCTTACAAAGCAAATTGAAGCTCCGTAAAATTCGATTCTATGATAGAGTTCTAAAACGAGAATTTGAAAATCTAACCAACCTTTTTGATATGCGACCCGATTTAGTGTCGGCAATATACAAGCTGCGCTGGCAAATAGAGTTGTTATTTAAACAGTTGAAGCAAAATTTTCCATTAAAATATTTTTTTGGGGATAATGAAAATGCAATCAAAATACAGATATATTGTGCTTTAATTGCAAATTTACTAATGACAGTAATTCAAAAAAAACTCAAAAAATCATGAGCTTTTTCAAATTTAGTAAGCTTTTGTAAAATTCATTTATTCAAATACATTCATTTGCTAAATTTTTTAGTAAATCCTGACAAAGATTGGCAGAAAACTCAGGCAAATCAACTTCAATATAGTATGTTTTAGGGGAGCTTACTTTGAAAAAGTGCAAAATTAAAGATCGTAACTGATTGACTATTTGCTATATTCTATCTTTTAAAAAACAATTATTGACTTTTATCGGACGTTAATGATTTTTAAGCATAAACCTTTATGTCTTTTTTTCGGTAAAACCAACTTAATGCTTTTTATATAACTGTATTAGTGAAACATATGTGTGTGTTTTAAAAAAAAGGAACTAATATACACTCATATTAGTTTTTTAGTATATTTGTACTATAACCATTTAAAATTATAACAATATGAAAAAATTATTATTCGCTGCTGCTTTAGTAGCTGTTTTCGCTTTTAGTTCTTGCAAAAAATGCAAAGACTGTACTTATATAGTGCTAGGTACTACTACTGTTGCTACTGAGTATTGTGGTGATGAACTCGATAGAGCTGAAGCTGTTGGTTTTGATTGCAAATAAGCATTCTATTTCTACAAAAAGGGGAGTAAAACTCCCCTTTTTTTTGTTCTGATTTTTATCGTACTATTGCACTCCAAATAATTGTTAAACATTATATTACTGCCTTAATTTCTTTAGTGCTAATTGTTATTTTCTCCCCACGTCCTATGCCTTTGGTGAAATATAAAATATTCATTTTGAGCACATTATGCCTTTTGTGCCGTATATTTATGTAATACATATCTCTTACTTGATATAAATACGATTTTATTTATAATATTTGTAAAAATAATTTTAAAAAAAATCTATGAAAACAAGTCTTTTTACACTTATCTAATTGGCGTTATAGCTTTTAGTTCATGCAAAAAATGCAAAGATTGTACTGCCACAACAAAATGGGACGGTGAAGTAATGTCTACCTCAACAGTTACGGATGTTTGTGGCGATGAACTGAAAGATATTGATGGTAAAAAAACCACTTCAACAACTTCTGGCATAACCATTGAAACTGTTTATGAATGCAAGTAAAATACAGGAGTGTTAAAACACTCCTGTATTTTTTATAACTTTATTTTAATCGATTCTGCATAATCTTACACCAATGAGATATTTACTAATTTTTAATGAAAGCAAATTTCTTATAAATCGATGAAAGCAGGACGCTGAGGCATTCGCTGCGGCGAAGTAGCGCCCGGAAATAAAGGCTTTTAAACACAGGGGTGCCTCAGCCACCTGCTTTGGTATTTTAGTATAAAATTTGTTCTTGGTATATCATTGTGCAGAATCAATTATTTTATGAGAAAAAACATATTACTAATGACATTTGGTATATTATTAGTACACACATCATGTCTAAAAAAACCAGATGCATGTATAAATACTTCAGAACTTAATCCACAATTAGGAGAAGAAGTTACCCTTACTAACTGTTCTGAAGATGCATCTGAAAGTGATATTGACTTTGGTGATGGTGAAAGTTCTCCAAAAGTTCCTGAACAAATAACACATCGCTTTGAAAGTGCAGGACCTTTTAGAGTTGTTTTAACAAGTTATAATAAGAAAGATGCATCTGACGAAGCAGAAATTCCATTTGTAATTTCAATGCCTGATAAATCAGCAATAATTGGATCGTGGGAATTATACAAGTCTGTTGAAAAATTTGGTTATTCAGATTATCCTTATTATTATTCAATACCAGAAACATGGATATTTACTGAAAGTCAGGTTACGAGATATAGCTCTCCTGAAACATATACTTATTCTTCATCTGGTTTATTAGTTATTGGTAGTGTTGGATATCAATTAATTCATCGATACGATAACGAAATGACCTTACGTGTAGGTGAAAATTCTTTTTTTAACGATAGTGAAAATTATTATTTTAGAAAAAAATGAGAACAACAAATAAATTATTTCTTTTGGTTTCTTTGTCATTAATCATGATTACAGTATGTTTTTCAATGATTACGCTAAGCGCGCTTGACAAAGTGTGTATTTGCATTGTTAACTTTCTCTCTTATTCTTGGATTGCAAGCGGTTTGAATATTATGCTAAGCTTATATTCAATTGTTCGTGCTAAGTTATGCAAAAAGAGAGAACAAAGTAAATACATAATTATTTCGCAAGCTATTTTACTTTTAGCTGCAGTAACCCTTATAATTATTTTTGCTGCAAAGCTTACTACTGTTATTGATTAAGCTTTCATTTTATTAGAGGTATGAACTGATTCATACCTCTAATAAAAAATTATCGTTTTGGCGAAAGTACAAAATTGATAATTCCGCCTTTAACAATATCTTGGTGATTAAGTACAAATGTTTTTGATGGAACGTTGTTCACATTAAAGGATTCTATATAAATATCATCCGCCGATTTTTTTGGTGCAAGAATCGTCATCTCGTTTCCGGTATAGAATTTTTCATTTAACTTTATGCTTATTCTATCAAAAACAGGTGCGCTAACCTGATAATTCATATTGCCAGGGCAATCGGGATAAATACCCATCATACTAAAAACGAGCCATGCCGACATGGTCCCACAATCATCATCACCCGGTATCCCATCAACTGTTGTGTTGAAATAATTACGTATACACTGATTAACATACTTCTGCGTTTTCCATTCTTCGCCTTTTAGGTAATTAAAAAGATATGGGTAAGCAATATCTGGCTCATTGGTCATATCAAACGCAAGGGTGTCTGTTTCAGTAAAGCAGTATTCAAGTCGTTCCGAGAAATTCTTTTTACCCATCAATTTTACCAAGCCAGGTATATCATGAGGCACCATAAAATTATAGTTATATGGCGTGCCCTCAACAAATCCAGTTGCTCCAGGGTAACCTTTAACACGATTAGGATTTTTGATCGTTAAAAAGCTACCATCACTTAGTCGCGGACTAAGAAATAAAGTTGCTGGGTCAAAATAGTTTTTATAATTCATTGAGCGATTCAAGAAAATTTGATAGTCATTTTCCTTTCCTAAGGCTTTTGCAAATTGTGCTATATTCCAATCGGCAATACAGTATTCCAATCCAGTTGATACACTTCCCCATACATTATCACGTCCTTTATCATTTTCGGGGATATACCCAAGTGTATTAAATTTTGACGATCCTGGACGCAAAGGATTTCCGTTTTCTTCTGTAACCATAGCTGATTTGAACATGGCTTCCCATGCCGTATTCACTTCAAAATCTTTTATGCCTCTTAAGTAACTATCAACAATTACGGGTATTGCGGGGTCGCCTACCATTACGTAACTTTCTCTGCTGTATAATTCCCATTTAGGTAACCATCCACTTTCTTTGTACATGTCAATCATACTCTGCAACATGTCGAGCTGTTTCTCCGGATATATTAGTGATAATAATGGATGCACATTACGATAGGTATCCCATAATGAAAACACATTATATCTGCTATAACCCACAGCTCGTCTAATATCTCCCGACATCATGGCAGGATAACTTCCATTAAAATCTGATAATAAACTCGGATGAATGAGTATATGATATAGTGCTGTATAGAATATAGTACGATCACTATCACTCCCACCTTCTACAAGTATTTTTGAAAGTTCTTTATTCCATCTGTTTTTTGAGTTTTCAAGTACATCATCAAATGAAAAATAGGCTTGTTCCATTTTCATATTCTGACGAGCATTATTAATACTCGTATACGATACGGCTACTTTAACCTCAATTGCTTCATCACTACTCGTAGTAAAGCTTAGAAATGCACCAACATTATCTCCTGCAATTTCGCGATTGTAATTTTGTAAACAAACGCCATCTTTCCATACACCCGATAATTTTGCTGGCTTGCTTAACTTAATTACAAAATAAACATTTGCCATAGGGCTCCACTTGTTGCAGAATCCTCCCACTACTTTAAAGCCCTCAATTTCAGTTGATGAAACAACCTTTATAGAGCCCCCTTTTTTTACAGTTAAAGCATCAGCTAAATTTACAATAATATTGCTATTTGCAGATGCTGGGAAAGTGTAGCGACTAATAGAAACTCGATTTGTAGCTGTCATCTCCGCTTTTATGCCATAAGAAGTTAATTTTGCAGCATAATAACCTGGTAATGATGATTCATCTGTATATCCTGACTGGTAATTTTTAGGATTCAAGAGATTTACATCTTCTACTAATGAACGTTTGCTTACTGTCGGCATTACCAATACACATCCCAAATCGGGGCAACCCGTACCACTTAGATTCACTTGAGTAAAGCCAGCAATATTTTTTTCACCATGTTTATAGCCTGATGATATCCACTCCCCCTTACTTACGCGATCAAGAACGTTCATTGGTCCTACAGATACCATTCCCCATGGCATTTGAGCATAAGGGTTGGTATTCCCTGTCTTACCCGTTCCAATAAATGTATTGACATAATCAACTGGTAATTTTTGAGCATGTAACGAATATGCTATTAATAAGAGGATGCAGGTGGTTAAGGTATTTTTTTTCATTTGCTTTGGGGTTTAAGGCATGTATTTGGAGTGATCTTCAGGGGCATAATTAACTGTGGATTTACGTTCTTCTTTTTTAGGTTGTATGTTCAACTCAAGCAAACGGTTAGTAAGATGTGGGTGTGATGAGAATTTCTCAGCAAGCCATATCCAAAACGTATCGTAATCTAATTGTTTGGAGTACTCACTTGCATTTACATTACGATATAAATTTTTACCAGCTGCCAGTAATAGTAAAGCGTCATGAGCACCCGTAAAATTAACTGCAACTCCTGCTGCATCGCAAGTATATTCACATGCGCGCGAATATGCTAGTTCCAAAAGTGGTATTATTTGTGAAGGAAAAGTAAACAATCGTTTTGTACTATGCCCACGTTGCAAATGAGCTATTTCATGAGCTAGAATAAATTCTAAAATACTGCGATCTTTTTGAAGCGCCTCATCAACAATTTCAGAATATAGAATAATATAATTGCGACCCAAGAATCTTGCTGCAAAAGCATTTAGAATTCCACCTGATTGCATAATATATAAATCGGGTAAAATATTCATTCCTAATTTTGACGCAACTGATTTTAACGACTGATATATTTCAGAAAATTGCTTCTCCCCTACTTTTACAGAATTTGCTTTTAACCTGCCAGTTACAATACCTGCAAAAAGAAATGCTAGGGATAATCCAATTGTCAAATAAAGTATAAAAAGTTTTGCTAAAGCTTTTGTTTGTAGATCGTCAGAAGTTAAAGCTCGAAGTAGCCACCATGTTAGTAAAACATACAGTAGCACACTGAAAAACCACTTTACTCCTAAATAAAAATGTTCTTTTGGATGTACATTATACGTTAACATAGCAATCGTAATTTTTAGACATATTGCTAATTTAATAATCTTATAGCAATTAGTGAAACTTTATGATAAGAATCACATCTGAAGTTTCATAAATTATTAGATTATAATTTAACGGACAAAAGAAGCTAGGGGAGCAAAACGAATTAAAAACGAGTAAAATACAATTAAGAGGCAATTGTTAAAAATAAAAAAGCCGAAGTGAATGAACACTTCGGCTTCAATTTCATCTTAAAATAAAATTATGCAAGCTTATTAGCATGTTTTGCAATGCTTGACTTCAAGTTTGCAGCCTTATTCTTATGTATAATGTTTTTCTTAGCTAATTTGTCGAGCATAGCCTCAACTTTAGGAAGTAACTCTGTTACTTCAGCTTTGTTGGTGCTGGTTCTAATTTTTTTCACCGCATTACGAGTGGTTTTAGCATGGTATTTATTGGCGGTTTTTTTTACTTCACTCTGCCTAATTCTTTTTTCTGCTGATTTATGATTTGCCATTGTCTTAATTATTAATAATATATCCTATTTATTGTATTAGGGTTGGCAAAGATAAGTATTTTATTGAAAAAAAAAAGAAAAGAATTTTAATTTTTAAAATACTGTAATTTAACCTCTTAACTTTTAGATTCCTCTTTAAAATATCTCTTTTGAAAAATAAGTATCATTAAAACGCCTGTAGAGATAAAGGTATCAGCTAAATTAAAAACTGGCTGAAAGAAAACAAAATAATCGCCTCCAATAAAAGGAATCCAATTAGGCCAAAATCCTTTTAATATTGGGAAGTATAACATATCCACCACCTTACCATGCAGCCACGTTGCGTAACCTCCTGCAGCAGGCAAAAACTCAGCAAGATGAAAATAGCTATCGCTGAATATCTTACCATAATAAATACTATCTAGAATATTACCAATAGCTCCAGCAAAAATAAGAGATATACTAATAATTAAACCCGAAGGATTACTAGTACGAATAAGCTTAACAAGATAATAAGCGATACCAAATACGGCAACTATCCTAAATAAGCTCAGCAGCATCTTACCTAGACTACCACCGAGCTCCATACCAAAAGCCATACCGTTGTTTTCAGTAAAATGAAGAATAAACCAATTACCAATAACGTTAAATTCCTCGCCAAGAACGAAATGTGTTTTAACCCACATTTTTAATGCCTGATCAGTGAAAATGGCCAAGAATACAACGCTTAGGCTAATACGCCAAGCCCATTTGGGATCTAATATCATTTTTATTAACTAAATTTTTATTAATGTGAATTTTTTGCCTCAATGATAAGGGTTGCATGAGGTACAGCGCGCAGTCGTTCTTTTGGAATGAGTTTACCTGTTTCACGACAAATACCATAGGTCTTATTCTCAATTCGCATGAGAGCAGCTTGCAAATGTTGAATGAACTTTTGCTGACGTTGGGCTAATTTACCCGCTTCCTCTTTTGATAAAGTGGTAGCTCCTTCTTCTAGCACCTTAAATGTTGGTGAAGTATCATCTGTATCATTACTCTCGCTATGATCAATAGAGTTTTTAAATACAGAATAATCTTCTTTGGCTTTCTCTAGTTTCTCATTAATGAGTTCTTTAAACTCCTTCAATTCACTATCTGAATACCTGGTTTTTTCCGTTGCGGCCATAGTCTTTAGGTTTAATGGTGAACAATTATTAAAGCTTTTCAAGCTTAATTAAAATTTGTACGTCGTTTATATCAACAAAGTTACTATTATTTTCATTAATCGATTCTGATACTAATATGGTTTTTGCAAGTGTTTGGCTGCCAATATAATCTTTGTATTTGAGTATCGCATCAGAAAATTCAGAATTTTTTTGAATTTCTATCTTTATTTTATCGGTTACATCAAAGCCTTTTTCTTTTCGTAAATTCTGAATTCGATTTATCAATTCACGTGCAATACCTTCTTGCTTTAGTTCGTCGCTTAAAGTAATATCGAGAGCAACAGTTATTGCTCCATCATTGGCAACTAACCAACCAGGTATGTCTTCTGAAATAATCTCAACATCTTCGTTACTTAAAATAATCTGACTGCCATTAATTTCAAATGGTATACTTCCATCACGATCAATTGTAGCAATATCGATTTGTGTAAATCCCAAAATAATTGTACTGATATCTTTCATCAGCTTTCCATATTTTGGACCAAGTGTTTTGAAATTTGGCTTTATTTTTTTAACCAATATGCCTGATGAATCACTAATATATTCAACTTCTTTCACATTAACTTCAGTCATTATCAGATTTTTTATGGGTTCCAAGTTGTTGCGCATTTCATCGCTCATAACGGGAACCATAATTTTCTGAAGTGGTTGGCGTACTTTAATATTCACTTTTCGTCGCAAAGCAAGTACCATAGATGATACTTTTTGTGCTATTTCCATTCGCTCTTCTAGCTTTTTATCTATACATTGCTCATCATATTCAGGGAAGTTAGCTAAATGTATAGATGACAAATTACTTTTTTGACTTACTGCATTTAAATCACAAAAAATTTTATCCATATAGAATGGAGCAATAGGTGACGATAATTTTGCGACTACCTCCAAGCATGTATAAAGTGTTTGATATGCTGCAATTTTATCTTCGTTATACTCACCACCCCAATAACGTTTTCTGTTTAATCGAACATACCAATTGCTGAGTTTTTCAGTGACAAACTCTTGTATTGCCCGTCCCGCTCTAGTTGGCTCATAATCGTTGTAGAAACCTTGTACGTCTTTAATTAAACTGTTAAGCAGAGAGATTATCCATCTATCGATTTCAGCACGATTTTCATGTAGAATTTCTTTTTCTGCGTAAACAAATCCGTCAACATTAGCATATAGTGCAAAGAATGAATAGGTATTATAAAGTGTGCCAAAATATTTTCGCATCACCTCATCAATTCCTTCAATATCAAATTTAAGATTATCCCATGGTTGTGCATTTGTTATCATGTACCAACGAAGAGGGTCGCTGCCATATTTTTCGATCGTTTCAAATGGCTCAACGGCATTGCCCAGCCGCTTCGACATTTTATTACCGTTCTTATCAAGTACGAGACCGTTTGATATAAGATTTTTAAAAGCAACCGAATCAAATAACATTCCCGCCAATGCATGTAATGTAAAAAACCATCCGCGAGTTTGATCAACTCCTTCAGCGATAAAATCAGCAGGAAAATTCTTTGTAAACAGTTCCTTATTTTCAAAAGGGTAATGCAACTGTGCATAAGGCATAGCGCCTGAATCAAACCATACGTCAATCAAATCCAATTCGCGATGCATGGTTTTGCCTTTTGAACTTATTAAACAAATAGCATCAACATGTGGACGGTGTAAATCAAATAAATTATAATTCACTTGTGAAAAATCACCCCCTACGAAATCTTTTAATGGATTTGAATTCATTAAACCTGCTTTCACTGCTTTATCAATCTCTGTCTTCAGTTCAGCTATTGAACCAATACATTTATACTCTTCTTTATCCTCGGTAGCCCAAATTGGTAGTGGTGTTCCCCAATAACGTGAACGGCTGAGATTCCAATCTACTAAATTTTCGAGCCATTTGCCAAATCGACCTGATCCCGTACTCTCTGGTTTCCAATTAATAGTAGCATTCAGCGACATTAATTTTTCGCGTACCGCTGTTGTTTTAATAAACCAAGAGTCGAGAGGGTAATACAATATTGGCTTATCGGTTCGCCAGCAATGTGGATAGCTGTGTATATGTTTCTCAATGCGAAATGCTTTATTCTCTTTTTTAAGCATTACGGCAATATCTATATCAACAGTTTGATCGTTCTCGCTAAGTTTTGCATCGTATTCATTTTTTACAAAACGGCCTGCATAAGGTTTGTATGTTTCAATATTAACATTTGCACCAAGAAAAGATGGGTGAATATCTTCCATCGGAACAAAACGACCCTGCTTATCAACAAGAGGGCAAGGGGTAGCGCTTTTATCCGTTACAAGCAACGATGCTATATTATTCTGTTTTGCTACGCGATAGTCATCAGCCCCAAATGTAGGTGCAATGTGAACGATACCCGTACCATCTTCGGTTGTTATAAAATCACCGGTTACAACTTTAAATGCATCACCATCGGGCGTTACCCAATTTATAAGTTGCTCATAGGAAACATCCTTTAAATCGCTTCCACTAAACTCATCAAGAATAATGAAAGGAATATTTTTATCTCCTTCTTTAAACTCTTCAAAAACTAAATCTTTGTTTTTCTCAGCAAAATATAAATGCACTAAATTTTTTGCTAAAACTACTGTAACTGGGTTATTAGTATATGGATTGAATGTTTTTACGCGAACATATCTAATATCTGCACCTACTGCTAATGCTGTATTTGAAGGGAGTGTCCAAGGTGTAGTGGTCCATGCTAAAATAAAAACTTCGGTATTTGTATTAGCAAAAAGAAATTCTGATTTAGGATTTTTTATTACTTTAAACTGAGCAACGCATGTGGTATCTTTCACATCACGATAACACCCTGGCTGATTTAATTCATGTGTGCTTAAACCAGTACCTGCAGCAGGAGAGTAAGGTTGAATAGTATAGCCTTTGTATAACAAACCTTTTTTGTAGAGCTCGCTTAAAAGATACCAAAGTGTCTCAATGTATTTATTTTCATAGGTAATGTAAGGTTGATTCATGTCAACCCAATACCCCATCTTGTCGGTAAGTTGCTCCCATGCATCGGTAAATTTCATTACCTCTTTGCGACAGGTGTTGTTGTATTCTTCAATTGTAATTTTCTTACCGATGTCTTCTTTGGTAATACCGAGCATTTTCTCAACACCCAATTCAACAGGAAGGCCGTGCGTATCCCATCCAGCTTTGCGTTCAACTTTAAAGCCACTCATCGTTTTGTAACGACAAAAAATATCTTTTATCGTACGGGCCATTACATGATGAATGCCTGGCATACCGTTTGCTGAGGGCGGACCTTCATAAAAAACAAATGCAGGCGATTTTTCCCTTATTCTTAAACTCTCAATAAAAGTTTCATTCTTCTTCCATTTGGAAAGCACCTCGCGGTTTATTTCGGAGAGACTGAAATGCTTGTATTCTGCGTACTTTCTGCTCATGCTGAAAAATCCTTAAATATTAAAAGTTACAAATATAATCTTATTGGGTTTATTATTTCTAAATACGTCGAGAAAGCTATAAATACTTTATTTAGTGAGCGTTCTGAATACCTCTTCGAGGCTTTTTTCTTGTTTGTGCATAGAGAGTACAGTCAATCGTTCTCTTACTGCAAAATTGAAAACATCTTGACGTATATCTTTGCCTGCTTTGGCCTGTATTAGCCAATTATTATTGTTCATTGGCATGGCTTTTTCAACATCAGATATACTTTCAATGGCTTTTTGAGTAACAGTGGTGTTAAACTCAACCAAAATTGTAAGTTGATTGTTATTGAGGTGGGCATAAATACTTTCATTGTTATCGCTAGCAACGATAGAGCCTTTATTAATAATAATTATGCGGTTACAGATGGCTTCAACCTCTTGCATTATATGCGTTGATAGCATGATTGTTTTATGCTTACCGAGTGTTGAGATAAGATTTCGTATTTCAAGAATCTGGTTGGGATCAAGCCCAGAAGTGGGTTCATCAAGAATAAGCACTTTAGGATCGTGAATTAATGCTTGCGCCATACCTACACGTTGCTTGTACCCACGTGAGAGTTGTCCTATCTTTTTATTTCTCTCTAGTCCAAGTCCTGTCATATCAATAACCTCTGATACACGTACAGAGGTTTTACTTCCTAATTTATATATACCCGCAACAAATTCAAGGTATTCTTTAATATACATATCAGGGTATAATGGGTTATTTTCAGGTAGATAACCAATAATTTTTCGAATCTCAAGGCTCTCTTTCACAGTATTCATACCATGAACTAAGACTTCACCCTCATTTTGAGGCAGAAAGCAGGTAATGATCTTCATCATGGTTGATTTACCAGCTCCATTGGGGCCAATGAACCCTGTAACATCGCCTTCATGCAACTCAAAGCTTACGTTATCGAGTGCGCGCTGGCTACCATAAATTTTAGTGATATTTCTTACTTCTATAGACATTTAGGATAATTCTGAAAAGCGCACAAAAATAGGAAAAAAATCATTTCTTTTATATATTTGTGAAATAACATAAAAACTAATTTATATGATAATGAGATATTTTGCGAGCTTAATGCTTATAGTAATGCCCTTAGGGATCTTTGCTCAACAAACGGCAAAAGACGCTACCGATACATACAATCAAGGTGCTGTTGCATTTAATAACAAAAGCTACAAAGAAGCAATAGATGCATTAAATAAGTGTATTGAAATTTGTAAAACCTTGAATATAGAGGCTGATACAATGATACAGGGTTTAAAGCTTAAGGCCGAAACCATTCTTCCTGGTTCATATTACTATTATGCAACCTCTATTTACAAAACAGATCTTGAATCGGCTATTGTGAATACCGAAAAAGCAGCTGAAGTAGCTGTAATACTTGGAAATAATGATATAAAACAGAAAAGTACAAAATTAATGCCGCAACTTTTAAAGGTTAAAGGAACCAACTTCTATAAGTTAAAAGATTTTGATAATGCTCTTTTGAACTATAATAAAGCATTAGAATTAAATCCAAAATATGCTGAGATGTATTTCAATATAGGAGTTGTATATAAAGACCAGCTAAAAGAAACAGAAATGCGCCAAGCTTTTGATAAAGCTATTGAAGTAGCAAAATCAATATCTGACTCAAAAACGCAAACCAATGCTGTGGATGCAGCAAAAAGTTTTTACTATAATAAGGGAGTGCTGCTTTCACAAGCAAAAGATTTTATTGCCGCAGCAGATGCTTATAAAATAGCCTTATCTTATGATGAAGGATATGATATAGCTTACCAACCTTACGTATCAGCGCTCAATGAAATTCAAAAATATGCAGAGGCAGAAGTTTTAGCACAAAAAGGAATTTCGTTGCAAACTATAACTGAAGAACGAAAATCAAATTTATATTTCGAGATGGGACGTGCTTCTCAAGGCAAAAAAGATATTACATCCGCTTGTGCCTCTTACCGAAGAGTAACTATTGGCGCTTACGTTCAAGCCGCAAAATACCAAGTGGAACAAGTATTAAAATGCACAAATTAAACTGTAAAACCCATTATATAATAATAATATGAATTTATTAAGACGGAAATCAAATGGTTTCCGTCTTTTTTATTGCAATAATACTCCAGTGAAATAGTATCTAATACAAATTTCAAATAACATCCTCACAATAGAGATTGAAATTGTATATTTTAACTAATTCCGTTTACTTTGTGACAACCGAGATTAATTCACTTCTATATGAAACTAAAAATATTGATGTATCACATTTGTTGAATAAAAAAAACATACAATATTAGTAAACAATAAAGCATATTGATGTTATATAATTGAATACCTGAAACTTAATGCAAAATCAATAAATCAAGAGAAGCTTTTCCCTCAGATAAATATTGATAAAAAAATGAGTATAAAAACCCTAGCATCATATAACAAAAAATCTGATATTTGTTGAAAAGAGTATGAATCTATCAAAAAAGACTCATGGGAACAAATAATCTATCTATTAAAGCAAAACTCGCTCTTGCAGCTTCTGGCCAATTGATTTTGACAGGCATCTTGATTTTTGTTTTATTTTTAATTACTTCACTCACCAAAAAGGAAGGAGCCGAGAAAGAAATTTCATTTATAAAAAAAGAAGCAGTAAATGATTTTATAATGTCAAACAGTGATTATTTTTCGCAAAAAATCAGTTTCCACGATTTAGAAAAAATATTTTCCAAAGCAAAAGGTAATGTGAATAATGATACTATTAAGAATAATTTAAATGATTTATGGTCAGAGATTGAAAAATCGGAAAAGCTAAAAGAGGATAATAAAAATATTGAAGAAGAGGTCTTCATTTTAACTGAGAAATCAATAGAAGCATCAAATTCATATATACGTTCAGTTAGTGAAAAACTTGCAGATCCGAAGCAAAGAGGCAACGTAAATACGCTTGAGCGATTAGTAATAATTGGTGCAAATGAGAATACTACCAATAATTTTAGAATTCAAGTACTATTCGGTAAATTAAAGGAAAATTTACAAACAAAGAGTGAGTTAATTTTTTTACTTGACAAGGCAATTGAGAATGCAACGAACGATATTGAACGACTACAAGAAACAACCTTTGCACAACTACCTATTGATGCACGCAATGCAAATGTTTTAATAAAGCAAAAAACACAAACGTATATTAGCAATAGCGAAAAGAATATAGTAACTGAAAATCAGACTATAGCAAATGCTGCTACGCTTATAAATACATTTAATGAAAATGATCTAAGATCTACAAAAAATGTTTTTTCACGAATACAAAATTATAGTATCAAAGTGGCTATAATAATTCTTCTCGTATCACTTATTATAATAATAATTATGCTTAGCCTTTCACGGAGTATAAGCGGTTTCTTGCAAAGTATGATTTCAGATCTTGATAAACTCGCAACGGGAGATTTAACAGTTCAAATTGATCAACATAAGATGAACGGTGGTGATGAAATAAGCCGCATGTATTCTGCCTTAAATAATGTTACACAAAGAATAAAGTCGGTAATAACAAATGTATTATTAGGTACAGAAGGAATAGCAAACGCTGGCAATCAATTAACTTCCAGTTCGCAACAACTCTCCCAGGGAGCATCTGAGCAAGCATCATCACTTGAAGAAATATCATCCTCGATGGAAGAGATGGCTGCAAATATTCAACAAAACTCCGTTAATTCAAAGGAGACTGAAATGATATCTGAAACAGCTACACAAGGAATTCAGCAGGTTAGCCAAGCAGCGCAAGAAAGTCTTAAATCGGTGCGAGACATCTCAGATAAGATACAAATAATTAATGATATTGCATTTCAAACTAATATTCTTGCCCTGAATGCGGCTGTTGAAGCAGCACGAGCAGGTGAACATGGTAGAGGTTTTGCAGTTGTAGCAGCCGAAGTAAGAAAGCTTGCTGAACGAAGTAAAACAGCAGCAGATGAAATTATAACCCTTGCTCAACATAGCCGCCAGGCAACAGAAGCAGCAGGACAACTTATGGATAAATTAATTCCGCAAATTACAAAGACATCAAAACTTGTTCAAGAAATATCTGCAGCAAGCATAGAACAAAATGCAGGCGCAGAACAGGTAAATTCTGGTATTCAACAAATGAATGGAGTTACACAACAAAATGCTGCTGCTGCCGAACAACTAGCTACTAGTGCCGAAGAATTAACATCACAGGCTGAACAATTGCGTGAATTATTGGAGTTCTTTAAAACAGGTGCTATTAAAACAAACCAAAAAACAATTCAGCAAAAACCTACTTTTAATAAGCCTAGTCAAACACTTGCTAAACCAAGTCAAAAAATAATTCCTGCTAAACTAATAATTGCTCCGCCAACAACAAATAAAAAAATAATTTCACCTGTCAATAAGTCAAACATAGCATCGCCATCAAATACGGTAAAGAAAGGGATCATTCTAAATCTCAGTGACAATAAAGATAATGGTTACGAAAAATTCTAATATATAATTACTATGGAAATATCACGTGAAAACACAACAAATTCATATCTAACTTTTAAGTTAGGTGAAGAAGAGTTTGGAGCACATGTAAATAGTGTTTTAAATATTCTTGAAATGGTGCCAATTACCAACGTACCTAAAGCACCGGCGTATATGAAAGGAATTATAAATTTACGAGGGATGGTTTTACCCGTAATTGATACGCGCAAAAAATTTGGTATGGAGCCAACATTAGTTACAGAAAACACTTGTATTGTAGTTATGGATTTACACCTAAATGGCGAATTAATACATGTAGGTGCTATGGTTGATTCTGTCTCTGCTGTATTAGAAATTAAAGAATCACAAATTGGACCCCCTCCATCTATTGGATCAAACTACAAGTCAGAATTTATTATTGGAGTTGCTAATGTTAACGATAAATTTATAATGATTCTTGATCTTGTTAAGGTCTTTTCACAAGATGAGGTTGATTTATTAAATGAAGTTAATGACAAGCCTGCTATTAGTTAAATTGAATGCCAGATTGCGACTTTTATCTCGTTTGTAAATATGTAATAGGCCAATTTTTGTTTCTCTACAATGATCTAAACATATTTAACGACGGCATTTACCAATCAAAAAAATGAATACTATAGGATAAAAAAAAGCGCTGTTCCCAGCGCTTTTTTTTATAATCTTTGTTTTATTTTCTTTGTTTCTTCTTCAAAACCTGGCTTTTCAAGCAATGCAAACATATTCTTTTTGTATGCTTCAACACCTGGTTGATCAAAAGGGTTTACCCCTAATATATAGCCACTAATACCACATGCTATTTCAAAGAAATACATAATTTGTCCTAAATAGTATTCATTTAAACGAGGCATCTCAATTCTAATATTAGGCACATCGCCATCCTCATGTGCAATAACAGTACCAAGCTCAGCCATCTTATTTACTTCGTCAATGCTTTTTCCTGCAAGAAAGTTAAGTGAATCTAAATCATTAGCAACTTTAGGAACATCAACTCTATATTCTGTATTTTTTACTGAAATAACGGTCTCCATGAGCATACGTTCACCTTCTTGTATGTATTGACCCATAGAATGTAAATCAGAGCTAAAATCAACGCTTGCCGGGAAAATACCCATACCCTCTTTACCTTCGCTCTCACCGTATAATTGTTTCCACCACTCTGCCAAGAAATGCAGTTTGTTATTATAGTTCACCATAATTTCAACTTTTTTTCCTTTCTTGTACAAAGAGTTACGAGTTGCCGCATAAACAGCCGCAGGATTATCCCAAAAAGATGTCTGCTCATTATTACATAAAGCCTGCATATCTTGCGCTCCTTTAACCAGCTGTCTGATATTAAAACCAGCTACAGCCAATGGAATTAATCCAACTGGTGTTAAAACAGAATAACGCCCCCCAATATTATCAGGAATTACATAGGTTTTGTATCCTTCTTCTGTTGCTAATTGCTTTAATGCACCACGTGAGCCATCAGTAACGGCAACAATTAGATCTTTTGCAGCTGCTTTTCCAACTTTTGCTTCTAAATGATTTTTTAAGATACGAAAAGCAATAGCAGGCTCAGTGGTAGTACCCGATTTAGAAATAACAACAACCGCATATTTTTTGTTCTCTAACAATTCTAATAATTCATGCATGTAATCCTGACAAATATTATGTCCTGCAAAAATCATTAGAGGTGCTTTATGTTTTGTTTTTAAAAACTCAAAATTGTTAAGAATAGCATCATTTACAGCTTTAGCACCTAAATACGAACCCCCAATTCCAACTACAACAACAATCTCAACTTTCTCACTAATAGCAGCTGCTGTTTTTTCAATATCACTTAGTATTGCTTCATTTATTAACGAGGGTAAATCCATCCAACCTAAAAAATCGCTGCCATTACCAGTTTTATTTCGTAAAGCCGATAAATGTTTTTTAACATCTGATGCATACGCATTTACTTCATCTTTACTAATGAACTTAAGCGTTTTGTCAATTTTAATTGATATATTTTCCATATCGTTTTATTTTATCTTTATTAGTATTTAATATTTATTATATAGAATGTTAAACTAAATATTCATCTCATCATCGTTTCCAGCCACATCTCATCTCGGTTAATGCAGATTATCTGATAACTTTTTAATTATATCGTTCGGATTCTGATTATTGTACAAAATTTCGTAAACACTTTCAATAATTGGTATATCAACTTTGTATTTTTTGTTCATCTCATGAATACAAAGAGTCGCATAATATCCTTCAGCAATCATTTTCATTTCAAGCTGTGCTGTTTTAACTGAAAAACCTCGTCCAATCATATTACCAAATGTACGATTACGACTATAATGCGAATATGCGGTTACTAACAAATCACCTAAATAAGCAGAGCTATCAATTTGTCTTTTACGAATTGATATTTCATCGAGAAAACGTTTCATTTCGCGTATTGCGTTTGATACAAGCACCGCTTGATAATTATCACCATAGCCTAAACCATGGCAAATTCCTGCACCAATTGCTACAATATTTTTTAGTACAGCGGAGTATTCAATCCCATAAATATCACGCGAAACAAATGTTTTAACATAACTACATTCCATTCGTGCAGCAATCTTTTTTATCTTTGTTAATCGTCGGCAACCAATAGTCAAATACGATAGTTTCTCAATGGCAATTTCCTCAGCATGACAAGGTCCACTAATAATTGCTAAATTATTATATGACACATTATGTTTCGTATTCAAATATTGAGTGATCGTCAAATAATCATTAGGAACAATGCCTTTAATAGCAGATACGACTATCTTGCGACCAAATCGAATGTCTTTACCCTCTAATGTATCTTTTAAAAAAACAGAAGGGAGTGCTAAAAAAATAATATCTGAATTATCAATTGCTTTTTTCACATCTGAATAAAAAGAAATCTTGCTATTATCAAAATGGACATTTTGAAGATAGTCTGGATTGTAGCCATTTTTTTTTATGAACTCAATCTTATCATCACGTCGTATGTACCAGTTTATATGATTGACATTATTCAAAAGAATTTTAGCAATGGCCGTCGCCCAACTACCGCTACCAATCACCGCAATTTTTTTGCGTTCAATCCGATATATTGGTAATGGATTAACCCGCTGTGCTCGTTCTCTAAGAGTACTTAACTTAGCCATTTCTTAACGTCGTCAATATTTGGATTTGCCAATTCTAACTTATTTTTCTTTTTTAAACTACACAAATCATTATGTAGTTTACTCGCCTTAGCTTGTTTAAATTGATCAACTGTAGTATAACCTAATTCTTTAATTAAGTCCACCCATACTTCAGGAACTCCAAGCTCCATATACTTTTCTCTGCCATCTGTTGAAGCCACTTTTTCAGGTTTCATTTGAGGAAAAAGTAAAACATCCTGAATGCTGGCTTGATTGGTCATTAACATTGCCAAACGATCAATACCAATGCCCATACCTGATGTAGGCGGCATGCCATACTCAAGAGCACGTAGAAAATCTTGATCAATAAACATAGCCTCATTATCACCACGCTCTAAAAGACCAGCCTGTTCTTCAAAACGAGCTCTTTGATCAATCGGATCATTTAATTCGGTATAGGCATTGCATAATTCTTTTCCATTAACCATAAGCTCAAATCGCTCTGTTAATAAAGGATCGCTTCGATGTTTTTTACACAAAGGGGACATTTCAACAGGATAATCTGTAATAAATGTTGGTTGAATATATGTTCCTTCGCATTTCGCTCCAAATATCTCATCAATTAACTTACCTCGTCCCATGCTCGTATCTGTCTCTATGTTAAATTTCTTGCAGATCAATCGCAACTCATCTTCCGTCATTTTAGAAATATCAATACCTGTATTCTCGTGTATAGCTTCATACATGGTAAGGCGTTTAAATGGCCTCTTAAAATCAATGATATGATCTCCCATTGGCACTTGTGTTTTACCGTGTAAATCAAGTGCAATTTTCTCAATCATTTCTTCGGTAAAGTTCATCATCCAATTATAATCCTTGTAGGCTACATAAATTTCCATAACAGTGAACTCCGGATTGTGAGTACGATCCATACCTTCATTTCTAAAATTGCGAGAAAATTCATACACCCCTTCAAAACCACCAACAATAAGGCGTTTTAAATATAACTCATTTGCAATTCTCAAATAAAGCGGAATATCTAATGCATTATGATGTGTAATAAATGGACGTGCTGCAGCTCCTCCTGGAATAGCTTGCAATACAGGAGTATCAACTTCAATATAACCTCTTGAATTAAAAAATTCACGCATTGAGTTCATCATGCGTGTTCGTTTCATGAATACCTCTCGCACTTCACTATTTACGATCAAATCAACATATCGTTGACGATATCGGGCTTCCGGATCAGTAAATGCATCAAAGAGTACTCCATCTTTCTCTTTAACGATAGGTAATGGTCGTAACGATTTGCTGAGAAGCTTTAATTCAAAGGCCTTAACAGATAATTCTCCTGTGTTGGTAATAAATGCATCCCCAATAATTCCGATAATATCCCCAATATCTAAAAGTTTTTTGAATAATGTATTGTAAATAGTCTTATCTTCTGTTGGGCATAGCGTATCTCTATTCATATAAATTTGTATGCGTCCACTTTCATCTTGTATCTCTACAAATGAAGCAGCACCCATGATACGACGACTCATTATACGGCCAGCAATTTTAATATTCTGTAGATTATTTTTCTCTACATTATAATCATTTCGTATTTGTAATGATGTTGCAGTAATATGAAATTCTTCTGGGGGATAAGGATTAATACCTAATTCCTGAATTTGCTTTAGAGAGTCTCTTCTAATCTGCTCCTGCTCGCTAAGTTTAATGCTGCTCATGATATCTTGGTTATTCCTCGTTTGATTGATAACTGCGTAACTCAAAGTTCTTTCCTAAATACACCTTGCGTACCATTTCGTCATCCGCAAGTTCACGGGCTGTTCCTGACTTTAAAATATTACCTTCAAATAATAAATATGCTCTATCAGTAATTGAGAGCGTTTCGTGAACATTATGATCGGTAATTAACACCCCAATATTTTGTGCTTTTAATTTCGTAATAATCATCTGAATATCCTCAACTGCAATGGGATCAACCCCAGCAAATGGCTCATCGAGTAAAATAAATTTAGGATCAAGAGCCAATGCACGAGCAATTTCAGTTCTTCTTCGTTCGCCTCCTGAAAGTTGTATGCCAAGGCTTTTACGTACTTTTTGCAAGCCAAACTCTTCAAGTAGTTTCTCTACTCTTTCATTTTGTTCAGACTTTGGTACCTTTGTCATTTCAAGCACAGCACGAATATTATCCTCAACCGTTAACTTACGAAAAACAGATGCTTCTTGAGCTAAATAGCCAATACCCAATTGTGCTCGTTTATACATTGGTTCAAAAGTAATATCATGATCATCCAAAAAAATACTTCCACTATTCGGTTCAACTAATCCAACAATCATATAAAATGAAGTAGTTTTACCAGCTCCATTAGGACCAAGTAATCCCACAATCTCACCTTGCTCAACACATACAGAAACTCCTTTAACAACAGTGCGGTTTTTGTATCTCTTAACTATGTTATCAGTATGTAACTTCATGGGGTTTTAATGAATGCGCAAAGGTAAAAAAAAAACTCAGAATAACACAGAATGGGTATTTCAGCGACAAGCTATTGGCAATTGTTTTATATACAGATATTTCATTAATAATCTAGATAATTATCTTTGCTAAAACTCTTAAACCAAATGGTTGAATATTAGCATGATTCAAATATGATAATCTCCAACAAGCATCTATTCTAAAAACCTTGAAAATATTCTCAATACCAACACTTGCTTCATAATATGGCTCTTTTAATTCTCCTAATCCTTCGGGAAAAAACATATAATTTCGATTTTGATCATCGAGTCTGCCAATTATTCCTCGTGCAGAAGCTACTTCGCGCCATTTCAGTTTACGTAACAATGGAATATGATTCAAAAAGAAACCCTGAAAATGCTGTTCGGCAATTAATGAAACATATTTATCACTAACAAATTCATAATAATTCATCATATTGAATGAATAATAATCATACGCATAGGTTTCATTACCTCGATGTAATTCTAATAAAGGATAGGGTAATTTTCCAAAAATTCTGCCTGCATCAATACTGTATTTAAAATATCCAAAAGGGTTTGTGTTTATATAATGATAAATATTTAAATTAATTTTAAAATATTTAAAATCGCTCCCAAAAACATCTTTAAAACCGGCAGTTAGATACAGATTTAATTCAGGATACTTAGTGCCTAAACTAGTGCGCTCAAACTCTCCCATTAAAAAACGTTCTTTATATGCATAATGTGTTAGCAATGTTAGCTCAGCCGCTTTAATATTCTTGACCGTATTTTCTTGATAAACAGGGTCGAAATTAAATGGGATATTAACTGTAGGATGAAGTGTTCGATGAAGCAGAGTGAGTTTATTTGTAAATCCCTGATACCACTCACGTTCAAAAGAAGTTTTGTATTCATCAACAAGGGTGAGTTTATAAAAAGGGTTTCGTTTTAATAGTGTCACCATAATATTATCCGATCGAAATGCATTTACGCTTTGGCCTAATTGTTCCATATCTTTCTTAACACTTGCATACCATGCAATTCTAGGATTTTTTGAAAACATATATAATACATTCCCACCATATTTTAAACGATCATCCAAGGTCCCATAGGCAGTATATGCCTCGTACATTACTTTGGTTGAAAATTTATTGCTCGTTCGTCCGCCAATTCGAAATCTATTTCCTTCAATATCATTAGTACTGTAGGTGCTAAAATAAGGGCCTATTTCAAAATAACCCCAAACATAATAGTAGGTTGAAAGTAACATAAGCACATCTGAAAATGTACGAAACATTGGAACATTTTTAATTGAATCAACCATTTGATATACTTTTAATTCCTTGTCGCTTAATTGTACTGGTCTAAGGGTATCCCAATATTCTTGCTTTTTATCTATTGCATCTTCCAAAATAATTACATCAACAGGACTTTCACTAACATTATCAGGCCATTTCTCTGAAAAAGAGAAGTCGGTGTACTTTGCTGTTTTTCTCCCAAAAAAACCTTTAATACGTTTTGATTCTGCAATATTAAAATCAACTAATAAATCTTCTTGTTGCAAAACCCAAATACTATCAAATACAGGAGCATATTCATAGTTAACTACCAGGTCGTTTATAAAATTAAGATTTGCATTCGGGCTCAATCGCATTTGAATTCGTTTAAGAGCCCATCCATCTTTTGCTACCCAAAAATTACCAGAAAAAGTACGCTCTTGTTTACGTTGTGGTTTAAATGACAAGTTATAACAGAAAATACCATCAATATTAGAACTATCTGTTAGATAATATTTGTAATAAGAGAGGCCTCCATCAGATATTGGGCTTACGAAACCAGACTCATAGAAAGTCATAAAATTATCATACACATTAAAAACCTGTGTAATATTTCCTGTTAATTGGCTAATGCTTTTATTCTTAAAGCCCGAAATTTGAGAAGCATAAATTACTTCGCGTTTTACTAATGGATTACTTCTATAATAAAACTGAGACATCGTTTCCGATATCATAAGAGGTAAATAAGCCTTACCAGTTATGGCACTTGTATCAATATTTTCAAAAACAAATTTAAATTGCTCAAGAAGCTTCGTTTCCTTAAACTTATCAGTAATATTATTCATGTCAATTTGAATCTTATTATAAACATGACAATTATAAGACTCAATTTTTTCATAATTATTACGATCCTTATTACGAATTATATTTTTAAGAATTGGATGTGCTGGATTCTCTCCAGGTTTAATTACAACCGTTTCGAGTTCATTTATCTCTTCTGATAACTTAATGTTGAGGTTTTGGTATATCCCTTTAGTGATGTAGAATGTCTGCTCTTTATATCCTACAAAACTAACTTGCAAACTATCGGTAGCATATCGAGTTTCAATATAAAAATTACCCTCAAAATCAGTAATTGCACCTTGCGAAGTTCCTATAAAAATGATATTCACAAAAGGTAATGCTTCACTAGTTTCAGCATCAACAACCTTACCTCTAACTTTAGTAATCTGTTGAGCTGAAGCAGTTATTAGTATTAAGAATAAAACTATTACTGAAAAATATATTTTCACTTAGCTAGATTTTCTTTTCGTTCCCGTTCTTTTGCTATTCTTTTTGAAATTACAATGCTCACTTCATATAATAGTATCAATGGAATTGTAACAATAATTTGACTAAATACATCAGGCGGAGTAATAATTGCAGCAACTATAAGAATAACAATTAAAGCATGACGACGATACTTCTTCATAAAAGCAGGAGTCATTACTCCAATTTTTGAAAGGAAATAAACAATAATTGGAAATTCAAACACCAAACCACACCCTAACACTGTAGATACAATGGTTGACATAAAAGACGGTAACGTAATAAAATTTTGCACTTGATCACTCACTGAATAGGTTCCCAAAAAATTTATCGAAAAAGGAACAATTACGTAATAACCAAAAAGTATGCCTAGTATAAAGAGGAGCGAACAATATAGAACAATACCTCGAGCATACTTACGTTCATTCTCATGTAATGCTGGACCTATAAACCGCCATAATTGATTTAAAATATATGGAAAAGCAACAATGATACCAGCAAAAAAAGACACACTAAGATGCGTCATGAACTGGCCAGACATTGTGATATTAGTTAACTGGAAAGAATTACTGTTAATGCACATATAATCTACTCCAATAAAATCGCCTAGCTTACATAAAATTTTATTACTAAAAAAATCAGGACTCTTAGGAGCAAGAATTATTTTATCAAAAATAATATCCTTATAAATGAATGCAATTACTGAAAGGATAGAAACCGCCACTGCTGAGCGTATTAGTACCCATCTTAATTCTTCTAAATGTTCAAGGAACGACATTTCCTCTCCCTTTCTTTTGCCAGTCTGCTCTTCCATTTATTGCACGTTTAAAATTTTGGTATGATTATTGATTAAAAATAAAATATTTTCGGATTTATTATGCCAAGTATCATTTTTTTCGTAATTTAGAGGGAAAGGTAATTTAAGGTAAAAAGCAAATGTATTGAATTTGTTTATACTTAGAATAAAAAAAGTTCGTTATCACTATTGATTTTAAGGTTGTGAACAATGTATGTAGAAGCTGATACTTCATTCAAAGACTGTTTGAAGAGTTATTTTGGGTTTGACCATTTTAAAGGTAATCAAGAAGCGATTATCCGTAATGTAATGAATGGAAATGACAGTTTTGTATTAATGCCCACAGGAGGCGGCAAATCACTATGTTACCAATTACCAGCTTTACTTCTTGATGGTACTGCAATTATAATCTCTCCGCTTATTGCTCTTATGAAGAATCAGGTAGATAGTATGCGGAATTTTCATACAGAAGATTTAGTTGCACATCACCTAAACTCATCGCTGAGTAAGGCAACTATAGCACAAGTAAGAAAGAATGTTCGAGAGGGAAAGACTAAATTACTATATGTAGCACCTGAATCATTAACAAAAGAAGAAAACGTTAACTTCCTTAAAAGTGTTAAGGTCTCTTTCTTTGCCATTGATGAAGCACATTGTATATCTGAATGGGGACACGACTTTAGACCCGTTTACCGAAAAATACGACCCATTATTGATGAAATAGGACGTGCACCTATTATAGCTTTAACAGCTACCGCCACGCCAAAAGTACAACAAGACATCCTTAAAAATCTTTGCATTCCTGATGCTGAGGTTTTTAGATCATCTTTTAATCGTTCAAATCTCTATTATGAAATTCGTCCCAAAATAGATATATCTAAAGAAATTATCCGCTATATAAAGAATAATCAAGGTAAATCAGGTATTATCTATTGCCTTAGCCGCAAAAAAGTAGAAGAACTATCTGAGACTTTGCGCATTAACGATATAAAATCAATGCCATATCATGCTGGTCTTGAATCCTCTCTTCGTTCAAAAACTCAGGATATGTTTTTGATGGAGGAGATAGATGTTATTGTTGCGACCATAGCTTTTGGAATGGGAATTGACAAACCCGATATACGTTATGTTATTCATTATGACATGCCTAAAAGCTTAGAAGGCTACTACCAGGAAACTGGCAGGGCTGGTCGCGATGGTGGTGAAGGTAATTGTGTTGCTTTTTATAGCTACCTAGATATTCAAAAGCTTGAAAAATTCATGCAAGGAAAACCAGTAGCTGAACAAGAAATTGGAAAACATTTGCTACTTGAAACCGTTTCGTATGCTGAATCATCGGTTTGTCGTCGTAAATCATTATTACATTATTTTGGCGAAGAATATCATCAACATAATTGTGAAGCATGCGATAATTGTTTGCAACCCAAAAAACAATTTGAAGGCAAAGAAGAAATTAGCCTAATTCTAGAAACTGTTGTAGCGGTTAATGAAAAATTTAAAGCCGATCATATCATAAATATTCTTACTGGTGTTGCCAATAGTGCCATTAAAACCTACAAACACAATGAAATTGAACAATTCAGTTCAGGCAACGATAAACATGAGAAATTTTGGAATGCTGCTATACGACAAGCTCTAGTAGCACGCTTGCTATATAAAGAAATAGAAAACTATGGTTTACTCAAAATAAGTGAGAAGGGTCATGATTTTTTGAAAAATCCAGTATCATTTATGATTACCGAAGATCATGATTATGATAAAATGGAGGATGATGAAGTACAACGCGTAGCTCAACCCAGTGCGGCTGATGAGGAGCTATTAGCTATTTTAAAAGATCTGCGCAAATCTGTTGCTAGTAAAAATAATTTACCCCCGTTTATTATTTTTCAAGATCCGTCCTTAGTTGATATGGCCATACAATACCCTTGTACTATTGATGAGTTACAGAATATAAGCGGTGTTGGTGTTGGTAAAGCACAACGATATGGAAAATTATTTTTAGATATTATCCAAAAATATGTAGAGGAAAAAGAAATTGAACGACCACAGGATATGGTTGTAAAATCGGTTATTAATAAATCGGGATTAAAAGTTTTTATTATTCAAAGCATCGATAGAAAGATGTCGCTGACTGATATTGCAAATGCAAAAAATATTAAGATGTACGATCTTTTAAATGAGATTGAAGCTATTGTACAATCAGGCACAAAATTAAATATTGATTACTACCTAAACGATGTAATTGACGAAGACAAACAATCTGATATTTACGAGTATTTTAGAGAAGATGCCGAATCAGAATCAATTGAAGAAGCATTAACAGAGCTCGGAGAAGAAGATTTTTCAGAAGAAGAAATTCGCTTAATGAGAATTAAATTTTTCTCGGAGATGGGTAATTAATTCCTCAGCATCAAATAAAAAGCATAGATATAAAAAAGTTTAATCGTAATAATAGATCATTATTACGATTGGCTTGTTTCTCTTGATAAGGCTATAATTTTATAGTAAATTCCGTTCTCATCCTTAACTGGAGTAAAGGTTTCATAGAAATTCTTATCCTTACCTTTAAAAATATATTTATGAACTCCGGTATGAATTTCACCTGCTGCTAAATTCTCCCACAATCCTTTTATTTTTTCGCTATTTGCTAATTCAGGAGCCATAAAATCCATTATGGATTTATCTTCTATATCTCTATTAGTAACCTCGGCAATCTTAAGATAGTGTTTATTTGCAGTAATTATGTTGCCCAACAAATCAAACTCAATAATACCAGTAGCGGTATTTATAGCTTTTAACATTTCATCCAATTCACTTTCTCTTCGTACAGATTCTTCTTGCGTTGCTTGCAACTCTTCCATATTCTGACGCAATTCTTCCTCTTGTGATTTTAATTCTTCTGATTGCTGCTGATATTGTTCGAGCAGAACCTCAGTATTCATTGTCCCTCTAACACTTGACAAGGTTGAAGCAACAATCTCACCAATATTCTCAACAAAATGAATTTTGTATGGTTCAAAAATATTTAAAGAAGCTAACTCCACCACACCATGAATCTCATCATTTAATTTTAAGGGAACAATTAAAAGGCTACGAGGATTAGCATCACCTAACCCACTAACAATATCCATATATCCTTCAGGAAGATCTGTTAAATAGATGGTAGAACCTTCTTTAAAACACTGTCCTACTAAACCTTCTCCAATTTCAATTCGCTTAACCATAAATTTTCTTCTATCGTATGCAAAACAACTAAGCATCTCCAAATGTGGGCTCGCCTTATCATTTGTATTAAGCAAATAAATACCTCCTTGTGTTACATTTAAATATTTTACTAATTCAGAGATAATATAATATGAAAGCTCACCAATATCCTTTACACTGTGTCTTAAAATATCAGCAAATTTTGCATGTCCAATACTACTCCAATTGCGTTCCTCTTCCTCATGCTTCTGACGAGTACGATCTTGCTCTGCTTCATGTAAACTTTTTCGCATTTCAAGAAGCGAATTTCCTAGTTCATCTTCTTCACTCAAAGGGGTAAAAGATGCAGCTAAATTACCTTTCCCGATTTCTTTTGAGAACAAGGTTGTCTGTCGTAACCCCTTTATCAATGAATTTACTGATTCTACGATTTCCTTTAGTTCATCATTCTGTTTATAATATATAGAACTAGCTGTTTTTCCACGTGACATATCCTTAACAGTTTCACTCAATAAATGAATATGCTTAGTTACCGACTTAATTTGTAGACTTAATAAAAGCCAAATGGCAATAATTGAAATAAAAATTCCTACTGCAATAAAATTACGCAATTGCAATAAATCCTTTTCAAGAGTATACTGATCTGTTACAATAGCTAAGAATGCATTATTCGATTGCTGATAGAGAAGATATAGAAACTTTTCTTCTCTATCGCCTTTTTCGGGCCAAAGGAAATTTGTTTTAAGAATTTTATCCCCTGTAACAAATTTTATTTTATCATATAATTTTGTGCCAGAAATATCCCAGGCTTCATTATTTGGAAACTCAACTCCTTTTCCATTTCGATATATTAAATATACTTTAAAAGGAATGCTGACATATGCTTCTCTTCCCGAAAAATAATTATTTATTTCATCTCGTATAATCTCATCAACATTAATTTTACTGATTAAATATGTAACCGCATTTTCTCGATTTATTACTGCATTTCCGCTATCTGTTAATTGCATAGCACGCAGCTCATACAAATAATAATCCGTTACAGAAATAGCTGCTTCTTTGCGAACATTTATTTTTTCTTCTATTATATAGTTCAAATCTTGCAAATAAACTTGCAGTTGACTATCAACGTTATTAACCAACTTATTCTTCTGTACCTTATATATAAGGAGACCGAAGACAATAAGTATAATGGCCAATAAACCAGTTACCAACAGGTTTATCTTTGAGTTAAGTTTAAGATTATCAATAAGCTTCATACAGCTGCTATTATCTTTTGTAAATATAACATCTTATATTCTGATTTGCAAGAGAGCAAGTCGCTTTGTTCATTATATAAACAATGCTGAGAGGTTTACAAAATGGAATACAATAATGAACAGCAATTTATTAATAAAAAAAATATAATACAATTACTTCCAGCTTTTTTTTCGGGAAAGATTTCACTAAAAAATAGTATATATTCATTAGACCAAAATACATATTATACAAATTTACAAGGTATTACATTATGAATTGGCATTTTTCTGCAATAAAAAACCCCGCAGACAAAGCGAGGTTTCTATAGTATAAATGTATGAATGAAGACAGAAGAATCACCCGCACTTTGAATTGCCACAATCTTGGCAAATCAAACAACCTTCTTGAAAAATCATGCTTTCAGAGCCACAATTTCCACATTTAGATCCTTTTTTAGGTTTTGTACCATTGGGTACGTATAGTTTAAGTGAGCGTACAACCCCATTTCTCCAAGTATTTATGGTTTCACTATCAAGATGTAGCGATTCAACCAAACTTACCACACCAATAATTGGCATGCCATAGCGTAAAACACCTGAAATTAATTTAGCATAATTCCAATACTCTTTGTTAAATGCATGTGATAAACCACCTATTGTATTTTCATATCCATATTTATCAATATAAAGGAAGTCATAGCGAGTTAGTTTCGTTGCTTCATCCTTTATTTTGATAATTTTACCCTTTGTAATTGTTTTTGGTATAGGATACATTTCAAGATCGTTAATACCAGTAAAAATTTCGTATGGCATTCCGTTATGTAAACCTACAAAGGCAATCCACTCTTCATTATTATTTTTAAAGCGAATAATCTCAGCATTTAATTCTTTAGGCCTTTTAATAGGCTCCATCACATTCGCTTGTTTCTTATTTTCTTTTCCAGAAATGAGTACACCTGAACGTGAGCCTTCACGATATACAGTTACTCCTTTGCAACCACTCTCCCATGCAGTAACATAAAGTTTTGAAACCAATTCTTCAGTAGCATCTGCTGGAAGGTTAATTGTAACACTTATGGAATGATCCACCCATTTTTGAATACGACCTTGCATGCGTACTTTGCCTTCCCAATCAACATCAGCAGCTGTAGCACCAGCATAAGGTGATTTATTTACATGCTCATTAATAGTAGCATCATCACTCTTCATAATCTTTGCTGAATCATAGCCATTCAAATCAAGCCATGTGATGAATTTGTGATGAAACACATTATATTCTTCCCAATTATCACCCACCTCATCAACAAATGAAACAGTAACGTTGGTGTCATTCGGATTTACTTTTCGTCTCCTCTTATAATATGGCGCAAAAACGGGCTCAATACCAGAAGTTGTTTGAGTCATAAGACTTGTAGTACCCGTAGGTGCAATGGTAAGCAATGCAATATTACGACGACCATGCTTAATCATCTCATGATACAAATGTTTATCTTCTTCTTTAAGACGATTAATGAATGGATTATTTTTCTCAAGTTCTGAGTCATAAATTTCAAAAGCACCACGTTCTTTAGCAAGATTTACTGAACCACGATAGGCTTCAATTGCAAGGTTTTTTTGCACTTCAACGGCAAATCGGTTGCTTCGTTGCTACCATAACGATGATTTAATGCTGCAAGCATATCGCCCTCTGCTGTAATACCAATACCTGTACGACGACCTTCAATGGTTTTAATTTTAATTTTTTCCCAGAGTTTACGTTCAACACGTTTTATTTCTTCGTCTTCTGGATCGGCATTAATCTTACCAATTATTTTATCGATTT
>JBBRXJ010000039.1:0-32249 GCA_038248505.1 Bacteroidales bacterium | reverse complement strand
GAGTTTTTTTTAAAACTCTTCTTGGGCAGCTTTATTTCGTTTAGGATGTTCTGGTCGAGGCATTTTCTTTTTCCAGTTATGCCGTTTAAATAGATCCCATATATAATCCTCAGAAACCTCTTTGCCAATCTTTTTTTTTACAATTTTTCTAATGTGTTTTGCTACTAATATTTTGCCTTCTTTTGCTATGTTTTTAAGTCGTTCATCATTTCTTGCTCCTGTTCAAAACTCATAAGGGTAGTAGCATTACGCCTTCTGCCCCATTGCAGAGATTTGGTAAAGTCCTTCCCCTCTTTATTATAAAGTTCAACTACTTTATAAACTTTACTTTTAGTAACACCCCAAAATGATGCATAGTCCTCAGCTTTTTTACCTGGATTAAACGAAACCGATAAAAGTATTTGCCAATAACTTCTTTGGTGTAAGTTGATACATGTGGCTAATTTGACTGATAACTCAGACGTAGTTAGGTGGGGTGTTAATTGTAGTATTCGCATGTGGCAAATATAACACTCTTTAATTAACTTGTTAGCGGTTTAGTATAACATAAAAAAACCGGAAATAACTCCGGTTTTTTTATGTTATAAAGTATAACTCTAATGCTATTTTACAAAAAACGATACACCGTTAATTGTTTGTATTCCTGATCGGGTTTTAAAAGTGTACTAGGAAAAGCTGGTGTATTTGGGGTATTGGGGTAATGTTGTGTCTCTAAGCAAAATCCGTAGTGCTTGTTTATTACATTACCATTTCCTGTTTTTAATGTACCATCAAGAAAATTACCTGTGTATAATTGTACGGCTGGTTCTGTTGTATAACACTCCATGGTACGGCCAGATTCTGGGTCGTGAACTTTTGCTGTTAGTGCGAGTTCACCGTTCAATCTATTGATGATGAAGTTATGATCGTACCCGCCTCCCTCAACATTTGCTATGCGCTCACCTATGGCACGCGAATTCGTAAAGTCGAGATCACTGCCTGAGGTTGCTTTTATCTCACCTGTTGGAATGAGCTCAGAATTGGCCGCAGTGTACTTTGCCGAATTCAACATTAATTCATGGCTCAATACATCTTTCTTACATCCATTTAGATTAAAATAGGTATGATTGGTCAGATTTACATGTGTGTCTTTATTCGTTTTTGCTTTGTAACGAATCTTTAATTCATTATTGATAGTTAGCGTGTATGTTACGGTTACATAAAGATCGCCAGGATAACCTTCTTCCATATCCGGACTAATGTAATCTAATTTAATACCCACTTCGTCTTTTTCATTTACTTCGCGAACATCCCAAACTACTTTGTCAAATCCCTTTAAACCGCCATGTAGTGCGTTATTTCCATTGTTAATGGCCAATACATATTCTTTATCATTAATAAAAAATTCACCTTTCTCAATTCTGTTTGCATAACGTCCAACAATACATCCAAAATAAGGGTGATCTTTTAAATAATCTTCTAGCTTATCAAAACCAAGTGTTATGTTATCAATTTTGCCATTTTTGTCAGGAACATTTATGGCTGTTATAATACCACCGTAGTTGGTTATTTTCACCGACATCTTTCCGTTGTCAAGTGTGTATAGCAAAACGTCTTTGCCGTCAGCTTTACCGAAATGTTCTTTTGTTAGCTTCATACCTTCCTGTGTTTTAATGATTATTACCTGGAAATATTTTTATATTATGCGTGTTTAGTAAAAAGAGATTCGCCGCCGAAACCAACATTTAAAATACATCATTTCCTCCCAATCACCTCAAGCCCGCTGGCTCCAGCAACTACCACCGTATCAGCTATCCCAATAAACAACCCGTGTTCAACTACACCTGCAATTGATTTTAGCATTAAATCCAATTCCACTACATTTTTAATAGCGTTCATGTGTAAATCAATAACATAATTATTACTGTCTGTTCTATAAAAGGCGTCACCATTATTTCTAATTACCGGATTTAGTCCTAACTTCTCCATTCGTCTAATCACATGGCGATATCCAAATGGAATAACTTCAACAGGCACTGGAAATTTACCCAAGGTACTGACCATCTTTCGTGAATTAACCACCCATATATTTTTTTTTGAGGCCCTTGCAACAATTTTCTCAAAGAGCATGGCGCCACCGCCTCCTTTTATTCCGTTAAAATTTGCGTCAACTTCATCAGCACCATCAATAGTTAAGTCAATGTATTCAACTTCATCAAGAGGTAAAAGAGGTATTCCTAATGATTTTGCCTGTGCTGAAGTTACAGAGGATGTTGATACCCCTCTAATTTTCATGCCCTTCTGCACTAATTCTCCAATTTTCTGTATTGTAAAAGTAACTGTAGAGCCCGTACCCAAACCAACGATCATTCCATCTTGTACGAAATCTACCGCCTTTTCCCCTGCTATTTGCTTCTCTGTCATATTATTGAACTGCTTATAAAGATACAAAAATGTTTTGTAAAGTAAATGATTTTAGGATTTAAAATCATGGTTTGCAGAAAAAATAGACTTATCACTTATCTTTACCCCGTTTTATTTAAAAAGCGATAGACTGAAAAAATTAGAAGTGGTTTGATAATGAGAGATCTTACTAGTGGAGATATTTATAAAGGCATTTTAAACTTTACTTGGCCATTATTGGTTAGTCAGGTATTACAGCAAATGTATCATGTGGTTGATAGTGTAATTGTAGGACATGTTGTTGGTAAAGAAGCTTTGGCAGCTGTGGGTGCATCCTTTCCTGTAATGTTCGCTCTAATTTCGTTTATGATTGGGGTTGTAAGCGGTACCACTATACTTATTTCACAATATTATGGCGCGGGCAATTTAAAATCGGTTAAGAAAGCTACAGATACTTTATATATTGCCGTTGCAATTATTTCAATCATTCTTTCCGTTATCTCAATTACATTCAGTACACAAATTTTCAGGATGATGAGTTTGCCTGAGAATATTATACCCTCAGCAGTACTGTTCTTTAATATAAATATGGGAGGGATGTTGCTCTTGTTTGGTTTTAATGCAACAAATGCTGTTTTACGAGGATTAGGGGATAGCCGCACCCCTATGTGGTTTGTAATAATTTCGGTATCTATAAATATTATTCTGAATTTTATTTTTGTATTAGGATTTCATTGGGGCGTTGGCGGTGTAGCTGCTGCCACTGTTATATCACAGGGGGTTGGCTTAGCAATTTCGTTAACCTATCTGAATCGTCATCATGCAATTTTTAGCTTACGTCTTAACCGTATTGAATTTGATCGTGAAATACTTCGTAAAAGTTTGAAGATTGGATTACCAAGCGGAATACAACAAGTAGCGGTAGCCTTAAGTATTTTGTTCTTAGTATCACTAGTAAATACGTTTGGTACAAACGTAATAGCAGCCTATACGGTTGGATCGCGAATAGGTAGCTTTACCGGTATGGTAGCCATGGTATTTGGTATGTCGGTGGCAACTTTTACGGCACAAAATATGGGTGCTGGCAAAACCGATCGTGTTAAGAAGGGCCTCATGGCTACAATGGTAATGGGTGTTTCAGTCACTCTGGTTCTCTCATTACTCACAATCATTTTTCCTGAATTTCTTATTCAATTATTTATTCGCGATGAAAATGTTGTAGCAGCTGGTACGAATTACCTGATAATTTGCGGGCTCTTTAATGTCTTTTTTGCGATAATGTGTATTGTAAATGGACTTATCTCAGGATCGGGGGATACCTTTACGCCAATGCTTATTTCGCTTCTAGTACTCTACTTTATTCGAATACCCGTAGCTTATTTTTTCGCACCTTATTACCATGAATTGGCTGTTTGGTGGTCTTTCCCTGCATCATGGGTTTTGGCATCCATTTTATCTACGTCGTATTATCTATCGGGTAGGTGGAAGAAGAAATCTCAAAATCATAAGCCATCGCCTGATATTGCTGCACCTACCGAGATTGAGATATCTTAGTCTTTATTATTTTGAAGAACACTACGCGTAGCCAACTACAGCTATAAAAACAAGTATAGCTCTAAGTAAAATGATTTTAATAAAATACCCAAGTGGAATTTTATTAAGAATCAATCTGCCAAAATATTGCCATATTCGTCTTTATTAACTATTTTTGATAAAAATTTTTCATGCTAAAATCTATGACTGGTTACGGCAAGGCCGTATGTGAAGTAAATAAGTTGCGTTACACCGTTGAGATACGTTCCCTTAATAGTAAGCAGCTCGATCTATCGCTTAAAATTCCCACCATATTTCGTGAGAAAGAAAATGAATTGCGTAATGAAGCCCAGAAAAGCATTGAACGAGGTAAGGTCGATGTATACATATCTATTGAGTCATCCGAATTGGAACAGCAAGCCAAGTTAAATCCTATGGTTATACGCAATTATTTTAAGCAAATAGAAGCAATAGCCTGTGAATATAAAGTTATTGATCCGGCAATTCTTTTTCAGCTAGTAATGCGAATGCCCGACACTTTTAGTAAAAACGACGAAGCATTAAGTGATGATGTGTGGAATGTGATTCACGAAGCTTTTTTAAATGCAATAAAAGAATTAGATTGTTTTAGAAATCAGGAAGGCAAAAAGCTAGAGGAAGATGTTAGCAAACGAGTTGATATTATTGTTTCACGACTTGATGATGTAAAACAATTTGAAAAAGTACGCGTTGAGACCATTCGTGAACGAATTAAAAAAGGTTTGGTTGAGTTTTTTGGAAGCGAAAAAGTAGATAAAGATAGAATTGAACAAGAAATGATTTTTTACATCGAGAAATTAGATGTAACGGAAGAAAAAGTTCGATTACGCAATCACTGCAAGTATTTTATAGATACGCTAAGCAATGAGCCAGCACCTGGTAAGAAGCTCGGTTTTATTGCTCAAGAAATGCAACGCGAAATAAACACACTGGGTTCAAAGGCAAACGATTTTGATATTCAAAGTTTGGTTGTTCAAATGAAAGATGAACTCGAAAAAATTAAAGAACAATTACTGAACGTTTTGTAATATGAACGGAAAACTCATCATACTTTCGGCACCTTCAGGAGCTGGCAAAACAACTATAGTAAAAGAATTGCTTAAGTCATTGCCACAGCTCGAGTTTTCTATTTCGGCAACAACACGCTCAAAACGTCCTGCTGAAATTGATGGTAAAGATTATTATTTTCTCGCCACCGACAATTTTAAATCGAAGATAGAAACAAATGCGTTTATTGAATATGAAGAAGTGTATAAGGGCTTATTTTACGGAACCCTTAAAACCGAAGTTGGCAGAATTTGGTGTAATGAGCATCATGTGATTTTTGATGTTGATGTAAAAGGGGGGATAAATATTAAAAGTCAATACGGCGATAAAGCATTACTCATATTTATCATGCCGCCATCCATTGCAGAACTAGAAAATCGTTTACGCGCAAGAGCTACCGATGATGAGGCAACTATTCGTTTTCGCATTGCTCGCGCAGAGGAAGAGCTCAGCTATCAGCCTCGTTTTGATGTAACGGTAATTAACAATCAGCTTGAAAAAGCGATTGCTGAGACAAAAAATATCGTTACTAATTTTATAAAAAATGACAGAGAATAGTAATCGACGTCGAAAAAAGGTAGGCTTATTTTTTGGCTCCTTTAATCCGATTCACATTGGTCATCTAGCAATAGCTAACTACATGGCTGAATTCAGCGATCTTAACGAAGTTTGGTTTGTCATTAGCCCACACAATCCTTTAAAAGAAAAAACAGGTTTACTTGCCGAAGCACATCGCTATTATATGGTACAAATGGCTGTTGAAGATGATGCGCGTTTTAAAGCTTCTAATGTTGAATTTAAATTGCCTAAGCCCTCTTTTACTATTGATACCTTAACATATTTAAGCGAGGCGTACCCCAATCTCGATTTTGCTATCATTATGGGCGCCGATCAATTACCTTCTTTTCATAAATGGAAAAATCCGGAGAGTATCATTCAAAATTATGCGCGTTACGTTTATCCTCGCCCTGGAATTTCAGATGCTGAGTATTCAAAACATATTAATATTATTAAGATTGAAGCTCCTGTGATGGAAGTCTCGTCTAGCTTTATTCGTGAAGCAGTTCGCTCTAAAAAAGATGTTCGTCATTTTCTCCCCAATGGTGTTTTTGAGTATATAAAAGAAATGCACTATTATGAAACCCACGTGTAAACTTTCTGTTACAGAAATACAGATGGAAAAATAGGCATCTACTTTAGTTTAAAGCGTGATAAATATCATAATGGAATTTTTAATTATCTCAAAATCATTATTATACCTATATTTTCATTGTATCTTTAGAATTAATCTAAATAACCCTTGTGCATCCTAAAAAACCTTTGTATTTTTGCAGAGCAAAGGTAAATATATATCAATTAGTTATTGTATTTATATTTTTAAGACTCAATTAATAATTCAATGAATCGCACAGTATATCTAGATAATAATGCTACAACTCCCATTCATCCGGAAGTTAAAAAAGCTGTAATTAGCAGTATGGAATTATATGGTAATGCCTCAAGTATGCATCATGTTGGGCAGGCAGCTTACCGAGCAATTGAAATTGCCAGACAAAATGTGGCACGTGCCATTCATGCCGCTCCTGATGAGGTAATGTTTACGGGTTCTGGGTCAGAAGCCAATAACACCGTTATAAATAGTATTTATTGCGAAAAGCTTAGCTGTTCGTTAGATAAATGTGGTTCAAAGGATTGCTGCAAAAATCACATTATTACTTCGGCTATTGAACACCCAAGTATTTTACAAACATGTAAATCGTATGAGCGTCGTGGTTTTGATGTTACTTATTTACCTGTTGATAAAACGGGCTTGGTGAGTGTTGATACGGTGCGAAAAGCCATTCGTCCCAATACGGGCCTAGTAACCATTATGCTCGCAAATAATGAAATTGGTACTATACAGCCAATACGTGAAATATCAGAAATTACACGTGAGAAAGGTATTTACTTGCATACCGATGCGGTACAAGCTTTTGGTAAAATTCCTCTTAATGTAAAAGATCTTGGGGTTGACTTTATGTCTATTTCAGGTCATAAAATTTATGCACCAAAAGGAATTGGTGCTTTATACATTAATAAAGGGAGTCGTATTTGTCCTCTTATTATTGGTGGCCATCATGAACGCAACCGACGTGCTGGTACTGAAAACACTATTGGCATTGTGGCCATGGGACGTGCTGCCGAATTAGTACAAAGCGAAATGCAAGCCAATAATGAGAAACTTTTATTTCTAAAAAATAAGTTGAGACTTGGTTTACAAGAACGTATTTCTCATATTTATTTCAATGGTCATCCTGAAAAAGTGTTGGATAATACCTTAAATGTTACTTTCGAATATATTGAGGGTGAGTCCATACTTTTATATTCCGATTTTGAAGGCATAACTGTATCAACGGGCTCTGCATGTTCAACCGGTTCACTCGATCCTTCGCATGTTATTATGGCATTAGGTGTTGAGGCAGAACACGCACATGGTTCTATTCGTTTTAGTTTGGGACGCGAAAATACGGAATCGGAAATTGATTATGTGCTTGAAAAACTACCTCCAATTATTGAACGTTTACGAAAGATGTCACCACTTTGGAAAATTTGAAAGATAAAGCTTGAATGTTGAATGCAAAATAAAGAAAGATAAAGATAAAAGTGCGTTGTTATCTGGTACTAACAGCTCGCTAATCAACAATAGAATAATCACTAATCACACATTATATGGATTGGATATACACTGACAAAGTTCGCGATCATTTTCAAAATCCGCGAAACATTTTAGACGACGATAAAACCTATAGCGAAGATGGTAAGGGCTATGTAGGGAATGCCAAATGTGGCGATATGATGCTCGTAGTAATAAAAGTAGATAAAGAAAAACAAATAATTACCGAATGTAAATGGAAAACCTATGGCTGTGCAAGTGCTATTGCATCGACCTCTGCATTGTCGGTAATGGTTGTTGGCATGAGTCTTGAAGAAGCCTATCGTGTGAAACCTCAAGATATAATGAACCAATTGGAAGGTTTGCCAACACATAAAATTCATTGCTCGGTACTTGGCGATAAAGCCTTGCGTAATGCAATTGATGATTTCTATTCGCGTAATGGAATGCTTACCATGAGTCAAAAATCCGATGAACGTACCGTTTGTTACTGCTTAAATGTAACTGAAGGCGATATTCGTAAGAAGGTAGTTGAAGAAGGGGTGAAAACTTTTGAAGATTTGCAAAAGCATACTAAAATATCTACTTCATGCGGTAATTGCGAAAAAGAAGCGAGAACTCTATTTGATGAATTTTTACTTTTAAATAACGAAGATCATCATGACTAATATTAAAGAAGAAATTCTTCTCCTTAAAAAAGAAAAAAAGGCTATCATTATGGCACATTATTATCAGCCACTTGAAATACAAGAGATAGCCGATTTTATTGGCGATTCGTATGATCTGGCTGTGAAAGCAAAAATGGCTGTTGAGGAAACAATTGTTTTTTGCGGTGTCAGTTTTATGGCTGAAACAGCAAAAATATTATCCCCTAAAAAACGAGTTTTGAATCCGAATCCGCATGCATGTTGCCCAATGGCAGAGATGATAAGCGGTAAAGAGGTTAATGATTTACGCAATAAATATCCGGGGGCTGAGGTCGTTGCTTATGTTAATACCTATGCTGATGTAAAAGCGGTGAGCGATGTGTGTGTTACCTCCTCTACTGCTGTAACTATTGTAAATAAACTAAAATCAGATACCATCATCTTTGTTCCTGATAAAAATTTGGCTGATTATGTTCAGCGTTTCACTAAAAAGGAAATTATTCCAGGCGACGGTTTTTGTTATGTACACAGTCGTTTTAATGCATCAGCCATAATGAAAGCAAAAGAAGCGCATCCCGATGCTTTGCTGCTTGTACATCCTGAGTGTCCGCGCGAGGTGATTGATATAGCCGATGCTGCTTTAAGCACCTCGGGTATGATCAATTATGTGAAAGAAAGTCCTGTCAAAAAATTTTTAATTGGCACAGAGCATGGCTTGGTTATTCGATTGGCAAAACTTTTCCCCGACAAAATATTTTATACTGCAGGCGCTCCTAGTGTGTGTGTGAATATGAAAAAAATTACCCTCGAGGATGTTTACAATGTTCTTCTTAATGAAAATAATGAAGTAATTTTAGCTGATGAAATAATGAATGCTGCACGACGCAGCCTTGAGCGCATGATAGAAATGGGTTCGTAAAATAAATGAATAAAAAATGAGGAGGCTGAGTTTTTCGCCGCGGCTTAAAGACCAGCCTCCTTTCTTTAAATTTATTACTCAACCTTTAAAATCTCTTTAAAAGCATTCACAAAATTATTTTTGGGTAATGCACCCATTGCCATTTGCGGTTGCTCATTCATTGGAATAAATAGTATGGATGGAATGCTTTGTACTCCAAACATACCAGCTAGCTCCTCTTGATCTTCGGTGTTTATTTTGTAAATGGTGAGCTTACCGTCGTATTCAGTCGCTAACTCCTCAAGTATAGGAGCCACCATTTTACATGGCGCACACCAATCGGCATAAAAATCTATTACCGCAGGCTTATCACCTTCATATTTCCAGTCTTTGTTTGCTTCAAAGTTGAACACTTTCGTTTTAAAAGTATCCAATGTTAGATGTTCAATCATATGAATATAAGTTAATTGTTAATATTATTAAATATTTACATATCTATATATGAATATACAAATATAGTGCCAATTTCTTAAAAAGCGAAAAGATGATCAAAAGAATATCTAAATAATAGTAATTTTGTCAGGTATGACAGAAATAGACACATCGGGAATAACCTTGAGTTTAAAAAACAAGGTTTTTGATATCGTTTCAGAGATTGCAATGGAGCAAAATACAGATGCTTACGTTATTGGAGGCTTTGTGCGTGATACCTTGCTTGGCCGCGAATGTAAGGATATTGATATTGTTGTGATCGGAAATGGTATTGAAATAGCGCGCAAAACGGCCGCTCGTATCGATAAAAATATTCCTGTATCAGTCTTTAAAACCTTTGGTACTGCAATGTTTCGCTACAATGGTATGGAGATCGAATTTGTGGGCGCACGTCGCGAGTCCTATCGTCAGGATTCACGAAAACCAACTATTGAGAATGGTAGCTTGGAAGATGATCAGAACCGAAGAGATTTTACAATTAACGCGCTTGCTATAAGCTTAAATAAATCGTCTTACGGAAAACTTTTAGATCCTTTTAATGGATTGAAAGATCTGGAGGATGGAATCATCCGTACACCTCTTGATCCAATAAATACTTTTTCAGATGATCCTTTACGAATGATACGTGCGATTCGATTTGCTACTAAACTAGGATTCACTATTGAGGATAAAACACTCTCAGCTTTGCGTACTGAAAGAGAGCGTATCGCCATCGTTTCGGAAGAACGCATAACCGATGAACTGAATAAAATACTTTTAACAGAACGCCCATCAACAGGTTTTTATTTATTAGATGATTGTGGTTTGCTTGAAATAATATTTCCGGAGCTTGCTCTCATGAAAGGTATTGATACCGTAAACGGAAGGCAGCATAAAGATAATTTTATTCATACTTTAATGGTGCTTGATAATTTGGCTCAGAAAAGTGATAACCTTTGGTTACGCTGGGCTGCACTAATGCATGATATAGGTAAGCCTGGGACAAAACGCTATGAAGTAATTCACGGTTGGACATTTCATGGACACGATTTTTTAGGATCAAAAATGTTGCCTGAAATTTTTCGCCGCATGCGTTTGCCATTGAATGAAAAAATGAAGTATGTGCAAAAATTAGTGCGTTTGCATTTGCGCCCTATTGCCTTGGTACAAGATGTAGTAACCGATTCAGCTGTTCGTCGCTTATTAGCTGAAGCCGAAGATGATATTGACGATTTAATGCTATTGTGTGAAGCGGATATCACATCTGGAATTGAGGATAAAGTAAAAAAGTATCTCTCCAATTTTAAGCTCGTACGTGAAAAACTAAAAGAGCTTGAAGAACGCGATACTATTCGTAATTTTCAACCTCCTGTTACGGGCGAAGAAATTATTGCAACCTTTAATATGAAACCATCGAAAGAAGTTGGGATTATTAAAGCAACCATTAAAGAAGCAATACTGGAAGGAACGATACGAAACAATCATGATGAAGCTTTTGCTTATATGCTTATAATAGCCGGAGAGATGGGACTGATACAGAAATAAGTGGAAAGGGAAAAGCATGCTTGCATCTATTATAACTCGTAGCTCCGCCAAGACTGACCACTCTTCATTAAATATATATGGAAAAATCAAAAGTATACTACACAACATTTCGTACCACGGTAAGCAATTCAATCTTACAAAAGCTTCGTAAGATGCTTATTACTGCTGGTATTAACGATATTGAATTCAGTCGTAAGTTAACCGCTTTAAAAGTGCATTTTGGCGAGCGAGGTAATATGGCTTTTATTAGAGCAGCTTTTATTGCTGAAATTGTAAAGCTGATAAAAGAAAATGAGGGTTTGCCTTTTCTGACGGATACCAATACCTTGTATAAAGGCAGTCGTGATAACGCAGTTGATCATTTAGATACAGCTGTAATGCATGGTTTTAATGTGCTTTCAGCAGGTTGTAATGCTATCATTGCCGATGGATTAAAGGGCACTGAATTTCGCGAAATTGAGATTAACCAAAAAAATTGCAAAACAGCAAAGATTGGATCAGCCATAGCTGATGCTGATATCATTATTTCTATTAATCATTTTAAAGGACATGAGATGGCCGGCTTTGGTGGCTGTCTTAAAAATATTGGTATGGGAAGCGGTTCTGTGGGTGGTAAATTAGAGATGCACTCTGACTCACAACCAAAAATTGATACCGAAGCATGTACCGCTTGTAAATTGTGTGAAATCAATTGCGCACACAATGCAGTACATATAAATAGTAAAAAGAAGGCCGAAATTGATTACAGCAAATGTACTGGTTGCGGCCAATGCGTTGCTGTTTGTAGATTTGATGCAGCACAAGTACAATGGGATGCCCGTAGCATGCAAGAAAAAATGATGGAATATGCCTATGCAGCTGTAAAAGACAAACACGCTTTTCATATAAACTTTATTATGGATGTGTCTCCTAATTGCGATTGTTGGCCAAATAATGATGCACCCATTGTTCCTAATATTGGCATACTTGCCTCATTTGATCCCGTTGCCATTGATAAGGCATCGGCCGATTTGGTAAATGCTGCTCATCCAATTGCAAGCTCAATTATTACAGAACATTACCATGAGGGTGATGATAAGTTTAAACATATCTTTCCGAAAACCGATTGGAATAAAGGCATTGAATATGCAGTAAAAATTGGATTAGGGCAATCTGAATATGAAATGATTGAAGTGAAGTAGTCTCTCTGTATATAAATATTGAAGGCGTATTTTGTGCTTTTATATTTACTTGCTAATAACTGGGGCTAAGGGTGCCTCAGCAACCTACTTTGGTTTTTAGTATAAAATTTGTCGTTGGAGTATCATTATGCATAATCAAAAATGATTTTTGCAATTAATTGGTATATAGGATCTAATATTAAATGTTTAATTAAATAAGGATACTCCTTTTATATAGGGGCTACTATTCTTATTGATCCATTCACTCAATCTCCTACTAGTAAGCAAAAGCGAGGTAATTTCAAAAACAGAATGCTTTTTATATTTAACGATGCCTTACTGTCATAAAAAATGTGTTTTTATGGTATCGGCAAATAGGTATTGAAATACCTCAATGCTTAATTTCCGAAATGTTCATTTAATAATGTGCTGAAATTCTATATAAAGCAAAAAAATGGTGATCTGCATCATCCGAAAAAATGATTTAAATCATCTGAATTGTTGAGCCAGATCACCCGATAATTATAAAATTTAATTCTTTTCTAAAATATATTTGACCTAGTTATTTAACAATAAATTTTTTAAACTTTTAAAACAATAACTATGGAACAGGAAAAAAACACAATCGTTTCTTATCTCACCTTTAGGTTGAGTGATGAAGAGTATGGAGCGCATGTAAGTAAGGTGCTCAATATTCTTGAAATGACCAAAATTACCAAGATTCCTCGTGCCCCACATTTTATGAAGGGGGTAATAAATTTGCGGGGCATGGTACTTCCGGTGATTGATACTCGCATAAAGTTTGGTATGACTGAAACAGAGTATACCGACAAAACATGCATTGTAGTAATGGATTTAGAATTGGATGGCGAACTGGTACACGTTGGTGCTTTAGTTGATGAGGTTGTAGCTGTACTTGAAATTGATGACAATAAGATTGGACCCGCTCCAAGTATTGGAAATCATTATCATGCCTCCTTTATAAGTGGTGTTACCCGTGTTGATGATCGTTTTATAATGATTCTCGATATGATAAAAGTTTTCTCAGCCAACGAAATTGCTGAGCTTAGCTCTGTAGGAGTTGAAACAATTGAAGCATAAATACTAATCTTTAATAATTTATAATATGAATTGGAGTAATTTAAAATTAGGTGCTAAACTAGGAATCGGTTTTGGCCTATTAATCGCAATAGCTGTTATTCTTGGCGGGCTAGCAGTTGTGAATATGACTGGTGTTTCTACAAAGGCGAGGTCTTTGGCAAAGGAATATGTGCCTGAGGTTGTGGTTTCAAATAATGTGGAGCGTTATTCGTTACTCACCATGTACAATATGCGAGGCTATTCATATACTGAAGATGCAAAATTTTTAGATGCTGGAAAAGAAAATTTAGCCCTTGTAAAAAAATACCTGGGTGAGGCTGAGAAATTAGCTAATGAATCAACAAAATTGGTTAAGTTGAAAGAGGCTGTAAAAGTAGTGCAGGAAAATGTAAATAAATATGAAGAGGCTGCCAATAAAACGGTTGAGACAAATAAGAACCTTGATGATTATAGAAATCAAATGAACATTTTTGCCAAACAGTTTATGGATGGTAGTGCTGAATATTTGAAAGCTCAACGTGATCTTACAAAAATTACATTAATAAATGATGTAATTGGTGCAGGTAATGCATTGCGTATTGCCAATTGGAAAGCTCAAGCCGATAGAGATCCTGCTTCGTATGAAAAAGCGATACAGAATTTTAATGTAAATGAAGATCTTGATCGATTAATCGCTTCAACAAATGGTGGTGGACGTGAAATTTTGGTACAAGTAAAAGCAGATGGAGCGGGTTATAAAAAGGCAATGGAGAGCTTCCTAACAGAATGGTTTAAACGCGAAGAATTAAACAAGGAACGCGAAGGGTATGCGGATCTTATTTTAGCGGAAGTACAAGAAATTGCAAAGGCGGGTATTGAACATACAAATGAAATTGCGGACGATGCACAAAGTAGTTTAACCGCCTCAAGTAGTGTTATGGTAATAGGCTTAATTATTGCTATGATATTAGGTATAGTTTTAGCAGTCGTTCTAACACGTGCTATTGTTGCTCCTTTAAATAAAGGCGTTAAATTTGCACAAGAAGTTGCTGCTGGTAATTTAACGGCTAGTGTTGATGTAAACCAAAAAGATGAAATAGGAATACTTGCTGAAGCTTTACGTCAAATGGTTGAAAAACTCAGAAGTATAGTAATATCCATTCGCGATGGTGCTGATAACATTGCATCGGCAAGTCAACAGATGAGTAGCGGTGCTCAGCAAATGTCGCAAGGAGCTACAGAACAAGCCTCATCTACCGAAGAAGTTTCCTCCTCTATGGAAGAAATGGCATCAAATATTCAACAGAATACGGATAATGCACGCCAAACTGAAAAGATTGCAATTGCTGCCACGGGTGGCATACGCGAAGGCAGTAAATCAACATCAATTGCCGTTGATTCAATGAAAAATATTGCTGATAAAATTAAGATCATTAATGATATTGCTTTTCAAACCAATATTCTTGCTTTAAATGCAGCTGTTGAAGCGGCACGTGCAGGTGAGCATGGCAGGGGCTTTGCAGTTGTTGCTGCCGAGGTTCGCAAATTGGCTGAACGTAGTAAGATTGCTGCTGATGAGATTGATGGTTTATCAAGAAATGGAGTTGAAGTTGCTGACCGTGCCGGCAAGCAATTGGCTGAGATTGTGCCTGAAATTGAAAAGACAGCTAAGTTAGTACAAGAAATTGCTGCTGCAAGTGTAGAACAAAATTCAGGGGCCGATCAGGTTAATAATGCAATTCAAATGTTGAATCAGGTTACTCAACAAAATGCAGCTGCTGCTGAAGAAATGGCTACAAGTAGCGAAGAGCTATCGAGCCAAGCCGATCAGCTTAAAGAAATAATCAGCTATTTCAAAATTGGGGAGGAAAATACAACTCGCAGACAACAACAAGTAGTACAAAAGGTACATGTTGCTCATACTTCTTCTCCATTAAAGAATGTAAAACCACAAGCAACAACTAAAGATCAATCAAAAGGGGTTGTATTGAATCTTAATGATCATAAAGATAACGAGTTCGATAGATTCTAATGAATTTGGGGTTATGATGGCACACAGGTGCTAATTGGGGAGCTGTTATGGAAAGACAGCTCCTTTTTTTGGATGAGAAAACAGAATTTTAGAGTTTCAATGCTTTGTCTTATAAGTAAAAAGAATGAGGGATAAGGGCACATACGAGGCAATATACGTCTCATTTATTTAATTTATATTGGCAGTAGAAATACATTTTTGTTTATATAAACATACTATAAATTTAACGTAAATAATATGTTGTGTAGTCTTGAATTAGGTAAGTTAATGCTTACCTGTGTACATGCCAGTCCACGAAATACATGTGTTTTTGCTGGTATTGAGCAATCTGAACTCATCGCTTATTTGGCGCAATTACCAGAGAGCGAAGCAATGCAAAAAATTCAACAGCATTTAAGCTGCTCTATGGAGTGTTTTTGAAAAGCCTCTATTTCCTGGCGCTTCTTCGCCGCGGCGAATACCTCAGCGTCCTAGATTAATCGATATATATGAGACTTGGGTTCATTAAAAATCAGTTAATCTAAAAGAGGTGTGCAATTATGCAGAATCAATTAATTTTTGGTTAATTTTGGAAAAATGAAAATTGCTAAAAAAGATATAGTCTTTAGTATAGTGTTCCTAATGGGAGCATTATTGAGTTTTAATATTTATTTTCAACAAAGTAATTTTTCAGAACGTATTGAGTTAATTTCTGAAAATAATTCAACATCAAATTGCTTAAGTTCTGATTCCGAAATACATGATGATGAACAGATAACCAGCAAATTAGATACACTATTCAATTTTGGAGTTTATAATCAATCCACTAGTCTCCTATTCACTGGTCAATTAATACGACCAAGCTTTACTATTTGGCAGCCGCCAAAGTTAAGTTAGTATTACATTTTTTTAAAGTGCTTGAAAATCTTCAAGCTATTAATTTGTATTGCAGTATGCAGTATAAAAAATGTATTAATATTAACTAAAATAAACAATCATGGACATAGAAGATCTTTTTGAAAATAAAAACAAGTATCGTCATAAACAAGGAGTGCAGGATTTCTCTCAAGGCAATAGTTATAAGCCCGAAAATTACTATTGTGAGCCCGAGAGATTTAATTTTTTTGAGTTACTTAATAGTATTAATAATAATAAAAAACTTAAGATTACAATTTTTGTAGTCCTATTTATTCTTATTGCAGTTATTATTGGATTAGTTGTTTTATTATTCCCAATAATAATAAAAACCATTAATTACATTTTTCAAAATGGAGTTTCGGGACTAATTGATATTGTGAGGGATTTACTTAATAATTTATGGTATGGCACAAAATAGTATGGCAATAGCTTATCATTTTTCAATCAAAAGATTGACATTGCTAAATCGCTATTATAAAATAACAAAGTTTTATTCATTTCTGAAAAACACTGCCTTTAAGGGCAGTGTGGTTATTGTCATTTTTGTTGCAGTACTATTGGGTTTAGAATATTTTTTATTAGATTTTAATGCTCTCCTTAACAATCTTGTAGCATCCTACTCTAAACAAATTATTTTTTCATTTTTTCTTCTGTCCGAGACTGTATTTGGTTTAGTCCCTCCTGAAATATTTATAGCATGGGCCTCAAAATCGGTTTCACCATGGTTATATCTATTTATATTAGCCACCATGTCGTACGTGGGTGGAATATTTGCATATTTTATTGGCAATCGTTTATTCTTAATACCTGCAGTAAAAAATCATATTGAAAATAAAATTGCAAATCATATTGCAAATTTACGAAAGTGGGGTGGTTTATTTGTTTTTATTGGTGCAATGCTGCCATTACCACATTCTATGGTTAGTTTAGCGTGTGGTCTAATTAAATATAAATTTACACATTATTTATTATGGGCATTATTTAGATACCTGCGTTTTTATATTTATGCCTTAGTTATCTTTCAAATATTTTAATGTAATGACTTTGTTTAAAAATTTATATAATTGGGTTTTAGCATGGGCTCAAACAAAATATGGGACAATTGCTCTTTTTATTCTTGCCTTTGCAGAGTCAATATTTTTTCCTTTACCTCCAGACATTTTATTAATTGCCTTAGCATTAGGGGCAACTGCAAAAGCTTTTAAATATGCATTTATTTGTACAATTGGTTCGGTTTCGGGAGCATTTATAGGATATGCAATTGGCCATTATGCATGGCTAACAACAAATGGGGAATTTTCAGTTTTTGCAAATTTCTTTTTTTCGAACATTCCTGGATTCTCAGTTGAACTTTATAAAAATATTAAAATATTATTTACAGAGTGGGATTTTTGGGTGATCTTTACTGCTGGGTTTACGCCTATTCCTTATAAAGTTTTTACCATTACTTCAGGGGTTTTTGACATTAATATTTTTATGTTTACACTAGCATCTATTATAAGTCGTGGAGCTCGTTTCTTTCTTGTAGCGTGGTTAATATGGAAATTCGGACTAACTATAAAGCAATTTATTGAAAAATATTTTAATATTTTAGCTATTGCTTTCACACTTTTTTTAATTGGTGGGTTTATGTTAATAAAATATGTATTTTAATTCTAATTTATGGTAGTAGATATTTTTGTATGGGCTGGTTTTACTGGTTTTGTCCTATTAATGTTAGCTCTTGATTTAGGCGTCTTTCATAGAAAGTCACACGAAGTGAAAATTAAAGAAGCTCTTATTTGGAGTGCTGTTTGGATTACGTTAGCCATGATCTTCAATTATGGCATTTACTTATTTATGGGCAAGGAAAAAGCTGTTGAGTTTTTAACTGGCTATGTTATTGAAAAATCATTAAGTATTGATAATTTGTTCGTCTTTATCATGCTTTTTAGCTATTTTAATGTAGATACAAAATATCAACACAAAGTCCTTTTTTGGGGAATTTTAGGGGCTTTAATAATGCGTGCAATTTTTATTTTTGCAGGTGTTGCCCTCATTAGTAAATTTCATTGGGTAATTTACATTTTCGGTGCTTTTTTAATTTTTACAGGGGTTAAAATGATTTTTCATAGTGATGAAAAAATTGATCCCGAAAAAAATCCATTAGTTAGATTATTTAAGAAATTCTTTCCTGTTACAGAAACAATGCATGAAGGCAATTTTTTTGTTAAGATAAAAGCCCAAACATTTGCAACACCTCTTTTTATTGTACTGCTTATTGTAGAATTTACCGATTTAATTTTTGCTGTTGACTCAATTCCTGCAGTTCTAGCCATTACAAACGATACCTTTATTATTTTCACCTCTAATGTTTTTGCAATATTAGGATTAAGAGCTTTGTATTTTGCTTTAGCTGGTATTACAAAATATTTTTACTATTTAAAATATGGGTTATCGGCAATACTCTTTTTTGTTGGTGTTAAAATGACAATTGTTGATTTGTATAAAATTCCTATTGTCTATTCGTTATTGACAATAACAGGGATATTAATTATTTCCGTTCTATTTTCCATTGCTTTTCCGAAAAAAATAATGAATTAATAAATTAAAAAGTAAAAATTATGAATTGTCCAAATTGTAATGTTTCGCTTGTCATGTCAGAGAGACAAGGAATTGAAATTGATTATTGTCCGCAATGTCGTGGCATTTGGCTAGATAGAGGTGAACTAGATAAAATAATCGAAAAGTCTTCAAATGAACAGCAAATGAATTATCAACCAAATCAACAAACTTTTGGAAGTCCTGCTCAACATGGTTATAACAAGCACCATACTAAGAAGCATTGGTTAAATGAAATGTTTGATTAAAAATAATTTTTCATTCTTCAATAATACCAATATCTAGCAACAGAGATGTCGTGGTATTATTTGAAAATTTATATTTTATTTCCAAGTAAAGCACGGGGTATATAAGCTCGAGATCTTTCTCCACCGTAAGCGGAATCGCACCAGATACCTGTATTACCGAACGGCCGGAATTCGATCAAATAATCACGAATGATCAGGATTAAAGTCTCACGGATTTAATTTACCCATTTACCAACAAATTACACCCCCTCACCTCACTCTGATCAAAACGTCCTAGCACTTCAAAACTACCATTCTCATGTAATCTCCCAAGGTCTTGCGTTTCAATAAAAGCACATGAATTCATATTATTTAAATCAATGATGTTTATACCGCCTGTCTGTCCTACAGATTGAAACGATAATGGATCATAAATTTCACGAATAAGAATGCGCATTGCTGGGGCACAGAAGAAGCGACCATCGCCTTCTGAATACGCTTGCGATAGAAGTTCGGTCATACCATATTCACTATGAATTTTATTTACACCAAATGATTCCTTTAAGGTCTCATGTAAGGCATCGCGGGGGAGTTCAGTGCGTTTGCCTTTCATGCCACCTGTTTCCATAATAATGGTATGCTTTAGTTGTAAATTGGTTTTCTCTGCCAAGTCAAGTAATGCAAAACTAACCCCCAAAAGAATTGTTTGGCGTCCTTCTGCTTCAAGTGTATTTAGTGCTTCTATTAACGAATCATGATCATGAATAAAAAAACCAGATAGCGGATGCTTTGATTCTTTAATCATTTGATCGACCATATATACCAATGATGACCCCGACCGCTCAAGATAGGATGGTAACAATGCTAATATAGTATAATCTGAAACATTGCCATAAAATTTTTGAAAGCATTCGGTGAAACTTTTTACATAAAGCGATACATTCTTTACATAATGCTTACTCGCATTTTCACCGCTTGTGCCACTACTTGTAAAAATAATTTCGGGATCAAAGGTGCCACAAACTACAGCATGCGATTTAAAAAAGGTGATAGGCAAAAATGGAATATCTTCTACACTCTTTATATTATCTAGATTCTTCCCCCGCAATTCACAGTAATTACGATATAATGAATTGCTAGTATACTGCAATCGGAAAACATCAAGCACATCGCTAAAATTACAGGCCTGCAGCATGCCTTACAATATTAAATATTATAAATACCCGACTTGTATATTGACAAATTTTGTGGGTCTGAAAACCAAGTAATAGTTTTTTTCAATCCTTGATCGAGTGTGTGATTTGGTTTCCAAGTACTCAAACGCATTATTTTATCGTTGGCAGCAAGTAAACGTTCTACCTCGCTTTTCTCAGGTCTAATGCGATCTTTATCGGTAAGCGTTGTAATTTTCTTATCAAGCATTTTAGCAATTAGTTGAACTAAATCGCCAATGCTTATTTCTTTGCCTGTTCCAATATTAACTACCTCACCCAATGCATTGCTCTCGGCCAATGCAATAAAGCCATCCGCCGTATCTTCTACAAAATTCAAATCGCGTGTTGGTTCTAATGAGCCAAGCGATAACTCAGTACTGCCATTTAATATCTGTGTAATAATAGTAGGAATAATAGCACGGGCTGATTGACGTGGTCCGTAGGTATTAAAAGGTCTGGCAACAATTACTGGCAAATCAAAAGAGCAATAATACGAAATGGCTAAATAATCTGCCGAAGCTTTGGTTGCAGCGTAAGGAGATTGGGGATTTACTGGGTGCTCCTCTGTAATTGGAACAAACTGTGCAGTACCATACACCTCACTTGTTGAGGTATGAACAATACGTTTCACATTTAATTTACGAGCCGCATTTAAAACATTTAATGTGCCTTTAATATTTACATCAACATAGGTTGACGGTGAGTGATAGCTGTATGGAATGCCTATCAATGCTGCTAAATGAAAGACATAGGTGCAATCTTTCATAGCTGTTTCCACACCCTGAGGATCGCATATATCTCCATTGAAAATTTCAATATAGGGATTCTTTGTTCTTAAAACAGCATCCATCCAACCCCAACGGTTGAGTGAATTGTAGTGTACAAAAGCCACTACGTGATTATTCACTGCTAGCTTTTCAACTAAATGACTTGCAATAAAACCACCAGCGCCAGTAACTAAAATACGTTCTCCTTTTATCATAATGAATGTATATCGTATTAACAAAAGCCAAGCTTTCTAAAAAAATCAATAGCTCAAAAATAATATATTAAAAGGGATAATAAAGAGTTCAATCAATATTACTTATTTGATTCCGCACAATTATACACCATTTATATATTTACTGATTTATAATGAAAGCATATCTTATATTTCAATGAAAGCAGGACGCTGAGGTGTTACATTTCTTTGCCTCGGCAAAAAAAACTCAATGTGGCACCTCAGCCACCTACTTTGGTTTTTCTGAATAAAAATTTTCTTTGGTGTATTATTATTCAGAATCAATTACTTATCGCCCAATTTGTTTCATACATACTAATTACATATATTTGTGTAATTAATTACTTAATTAACACAATTATCTCTATGAGTCAATTTTTTACAATGACAGAAGCTGTTTCTATTGCTCTGCATGGAATAGTATTGATTTCAAAATCAGACACTTCTGTAAACGTGACCGATATTGGCGAGGCCACTGGATCATCAAAGCACCATGTGGCTAAAATCATGCAACGTCTTGTAAAAGAGAATCTTCTTATATCTCAACGAGGACCAACTGGCGGCTTTATGCTTAGGCGTAAACCAAGCGATATCAACCTGTTAGAGGTTTACGAAGCCGTTGAAGGTCGTACAACCATACCCGAATGCCCCATAGATAAACCTATTTGTCCTTTCGATAAATGCATTCTTGGCAATATTACATGCAAACTTTCATCAGAGTTTCAAGAGTTTCTTCGTAATCAGACGCTCGATAAATATTTATAAAAGCTCATTAATTACTATAAATCAGGATTTTAAAATAATTTAAGTAAAATCTTACTTAAATTGCTTGTTTATTTTATGAAAATAAGTATTTTGGTACCCTAATAGCGAATAGAATATTTATATATATTTATTATGAAGCGACAAATAATAAAAATTGATGACGACAAGTGCACGGGTTGCGGCGATTGCATCCCGAATTGCCATGAAGGTGCTCTGCAAATCATTGATGGCAAAGTACGACTGGTAAGCGAGCTAATGTGCGATGGTTTAGGTGCATGCCTTGGTCATTGCCCTACGGGAGCTCTTGAAATTGAAGAGCGTGAAGCAGAGCCTTATGATGAAGTTGCTGTTATTAAGGAGATGATACCTAAAGGTAAAAACTTAATTACTGCTCATTTGCTCCATCTTCAGGATCATAACGAAAAAGTATTTTTACAGCAAGGTATCGATTACCTAAAAAGTATCGAATCAAAGCTCAACTTCAAATTAACGGATATTACTAATGCATTAGGATTAACGACAGCTGCTCCTGCCCAGCCTAGTGCCCACGCACACCAGCATGCAGGTGGTGGATGCCCAGGAAGTATGTCAAAATCATTTACAGAAAAACCAAATACGAATACGTCAAATCAAATAGATATTCCATCACATCTTTCGCATTGGCCAATTCAAATGCATCTGATAAACCCAATGGCAGGGCATTTTAAAAACGCCGATATGGTAATTGCAGCCGACTGTAGCGCGTTCTCAATAGGTAGTTTTCATGATAAATATTTAAAAGGAAAAACACTTGCCATAGCTTGTCCTAAACTCGATTCAAACAAAGAAGTATATGTTACAAAAATCATAAGCCTCATTGATGATGCCGAGATAAATACCCTTAGTATTATAATAATGGAAGTTCCGTGTTGTGGTGGTTTATTACAACTCGCACAAATGGCTGCTCAACAAGCAAAAAGGAAAGTCCCAATAAAAGCTGTCACCATAGGAATACAAGGGGCTATACTAAATGAACGATGGGTATAAATAAATTATCTACCCACAAATTTTAATAATTAGAACTTTTGTAAATTATATATTAATTTAAAAATTCAAAAATGAGTATGTTTTGTTTTCAGTGTCAGGAGGCAGCCAAAGGAACTGGCTGTACAGTTAAAGGTGTGTGTGGAAAAACAGATGATGTAGCAAACATGCAAGATCTTCTAGTCTTCACCTTAAAAGGATTAGCTATCGTTATTCAAAAAGCCGAAAAGTCGGGTATCCTTATTGAAGATAGTACCAACCGATTTGTAATAGAAAGTCTGTTCGCGACTATTACCAATGCGAATTTCGACAAAGATGTGTTTTATAAACGTGTTACAAAATGCATTGCACTACGTAATGATTTAAGGGAAAAACTTTCTGAAAAAGATGTAGTAATTGACAACAGTATATTACATGAAAGCGCAACATGGCAGCCTAAATCGGAGAGTGAGTATCCTACAAAAGCAATGACCATAGGCGTTCTAAGTACTAGTAATGAGGATGTACGATCATTACGTGAGCTAATAATTTATGGGTTAAAGGGATTGGCTGCATACGCAGATCATGCTTATAATTTGGGTCACAGCAAAAGAGAAATTTTCTCTTTTGTTAATGAAGCTTTAATTGCTACAACTAACGATTCACTTAGTGCGGATGATTTAGTTGCTATGGTTTTAAAAACAGGCCAATATGGGGTTGATACAATGGCTCTATTGGATAAAGCAAATACCACTGCCTACGGAAATCCTGAAATTACAAAAGTAAATATTGGAGTGCGCAAAAACCCTGGCATTTTAATTAGTGGTCACGATCTTAAAGATATGGAAGAACTGCTATTTCAAACAGATGGTACAGGTGTTGATGTTTACACGCATAGTGAAATGCTTCCTGCAAATTACTATCCTGCATTTAAAAAATATAAACATTTTGTAGGCAACTATGGCAATGCATGGTGGAAACAGAAAGAAGAATTCAGCTCTTTTAACGGACCCATCTTGTTCACTACCAATTGTATTGTGCCACCTGCACCAGATGCCATTTACCGAGATCGTGTATATACAACTGGAGCCTCTGGATTCCCTGGTTTTCCACATATTGCTGATAGAACAGATGGCAAAACAAAAGATTTTTCTGCAATAATTGAACACGCAAAAAAATGTGCATCACCAACATCTATTGAAGAAGGTGAAATTATTGGCGGATTTGCACATGCCCAAGTGATACAATTGGCGGATAAGGTTGTGGAAGCAGTAAAATCAGGTGCTATTCGTAAATTCTTTGTAATGGCTGGTTGCGATGGTCGTATGAAGAGCCGCGATTATTATACTGAATTTGCAAAAGCGCTGCCAAAAGACACCGTAATTCTTACTGCTGGTTGTGCTAAATACCGATACAACAAACTTGCTTTGGGCGATATAAACGGAATACCTCGTGTACTTGATGCAGGTCAATGCAACGACTCTTATTCGCTTGCTGTTATTGCGCTGAAACTAAAAGAAGTATTTCAACTAAACAATATTAATGAATTACCAATTGCGTATAACATTGCATGGTATGAACAAAAGGCCGTGATTGTATTGTTAGCCCTCCTTTATTTAGGGGTTAAGAATATTCACTTAGGCCCAACGCTTCCTGCATTTTTATCATCTAATGTTGCTAACGTTTTAGTAGAAAAATTCGGAATAGCACCTATTGGTTCTGTAGATGAAGACATGAAAATCTTACTAGGACAAACAGTAAACGCTTAATATTTACAAAGCTAGTACGATATTACATCGTGCTAGCTTATTATTTAAAAAATATGGAAACACAAAACTTCGATCACTCAAACATATTTCGTTTTGATGCCTCGGTGGAATATGCAACAAATTCAGTTGTTAGCAAAACTTTAGTAAAAAAAGATATTGGCACTATCACACTTTTTTCATTTGACAAAGGTCAGGCGTTGAGTGAACACTCCGCTCCTTATGATGCGCTAATTCAGGTAATGGAAGGGAGTGCTGAGATTTTTATTAATAAACAAAAGCATGTACTGAAAACAGGCGAATCCATTATTATGCCAGCAAATATTCCGCATGCTGTTAATGCTGCTGAACGTTTTAAAATGCTATTGACCATGATTCGTGGCTAACAAGTTATAGAGCAATGCTATTTAATTGATGAAGAAAAACCTTTTTTCTTCATCAATTTTGATATATATTTGAATCTATGATTAAACAGCTCAAAAAAATAGCAACATTTGTTATACCTCCTTCTAATTGGAAGCTGGCCGTTATTTTGATTGGTGGTATTCTTGTAGGTTTAGCTTCCTATGTACTTTACATCTCACGTTTCACTTCCTATTTTTCTGATAGTCCGCGTACATGTGTAAACTGTCATATTATGGCACCACAGTATGCCACTTGGAGCCATAGCGCGCATCGCGAAGCAACTACCTGTAATGATTGCCATGTTCCTAATGATAATTTTTTTAAACATTATTTTTTTAAAGCAAAAGACGGTATGCGTCATGCTACTATTTTTACTTTACGAAAAGAGCCTCAAGTAATTCATATTAAAGAAGCCGGAAAAGGGGCAGTACTTGGCAATTGCTTACGATGTCATGAAAAGCTTTTTACAGATACACGCATTACAAAAGCAGAAAATAATTTCACTCAAAGCAGAAGAGAGCGCCCTTGCTGGGAGTGTCACCGCGAAACCCCACACGGTCGTGTAAATAGCTTATCTAGTGTTCCCAATGCTCGTGTACCGCTTCCCGAAAGTCCTGTGCCTTCATGGCTAAAAACAATGATGAACTAAATACCATTTAAATATGAAAAGTATAAGTCAACAAATTAATGAGAAACCATGGAAAGGATGGATTCTATTTTTCGCCACCATGTTTATTGTTTTTCTACTCGGTCTCTTTGCATCAGCCATTGTTGAGCGACGCAGCGAAGCCACCTATGCTTATACTCCTGAAGTTGATTATCCGGAATGGGAACCTCGGAGTGCTGTTTGGGGTATGAATTTTCCGCGTGAATATCAATCATATCTACAAACATCTGATACTGGCTTCAAAAGTAAATATGGTGGTAACGTTTCACGCGATATGCTACAAGAAGATCCACGTATGGTAATTTTATGGGCTGGCTACGCTTTTTCTAAAGATTATAACCAAGGCCGTGGTCATTATTATGCAATGGCTGATATCTGGAAAACCTTGCGTACAGGTGCACCACACGATACAACACATAGTTCACAACCCAATACCTGCTGGACTTGCAAAAGCCCAGACGTACCTCGTTTAATGCAGGAGCTTGGTTCGCCTGAAGCTTTTTATAAAGGAAAATGGGATACCAAAGGTTCCGAAGTTATTAATGGAATTGGTTGTGCCGATTGCCACGACGCTAAAACAATGAACCTACACATCACACGCCCGGCGCTCATTGAGGCGTTTCAGCGACAAGGCAAAGATATAACAAAAGCAACCCATCAAGAAATGCGATCACTTGTTTGTGCACAATGCCATGTTGAGTATTATTTCAATAAAAAGAAAATTGAGGGAGTTGCCTATTTAACGTTTCCTTGGGATAGTGGATTTACTCTTGAAGCCATGGAACAATATTATGACAAAATTGAATTCGCGGATTGGTCTCATGGCATCAGTAAAGCACCCATGTTAAAAGCACAGCACCCCGATTATGAATTATTTATGACTGGGGTTCATGCTGACCGTGGTGTTTCCTGTGCTGACTGTCACATGCCATATCGTAGTGAAGGTGGTGTAAAATATACCGATCACTGGGTACGTAGCCCTCTTAATAATGTGGCCAACTCCTGCCAAGTTTGCCATCGCGAAGAAACTGACAAGTTAATTGCCAATGTTTATCAAAGACAAGATAAGATAAAAGAAATTAGAGATATATTAGAAGTACAGCTAGTTCATGCTCACTACGAAGCTAAGGCCGCATGGGACAAAGGCGCTAGTGCCAACCAAATGAAATCAATTCTATATCTTATACGACAAGCACAATGGCGCTGGGATTTTGCAGCAGCAGGTCATGGTTCATCATTCCATGCTCCACTTGAATCAAGTCGTATCATCGGAAATGGTATCAATAAAGCGCAAGAAGCCCGACTAGAATTAAGCCGCTTACTTGCTTCACTAGGATATATTGGAGAGGTTTCAATACCTGATATTTCAACCAAAGAAAAAGCACAAAAAGAAATAGGACTCGATATTAAAAAAGCTACTATTGCTAAAAAACGATTTCTCGAAGAGACATTACCTGTATGGGTTGAAAAGGGAATTGAACGGGAAAAATCGTATCCAATGAAGAAACTATAATAAGCAAATTTGCTTCATGATGGATGAAAAAAACCGAAGCATGTGGGCTTTCCCTTGGTCACTCAAGGAGAGTTTTGCCATTGCAACCGGTTTGCTTTTATGCGGATTTGCTCTTGAAGCCTCTACAGATAGTACATTACCAAATATTGCTTTTCCCTACAATTTAATTAGTGGATCTGTATTTATTTGTATTCTTTTTGTATTGCACTTTCGTTATAAAAAATCACCAATAATTAAATGGCTTGAGAGTACTCCCGCAGCCATAAGTGCCATTACTTTATTTACCGTTCTCAGCTTGTTGATAGGATTTATACCTCAGCAAACAAATACATCCAATATTGAAAAAAATATAATTGGCTTAAGCACCATTACTCATAGCCGGTCCTATCTGCTATCACAAATATATTTTCTAACAACACTTGGCTTAGTTAGTATTAAACGTAGTTTCCCATTTCAAAAAAATAATATAGGCTTTATTTTAAATCATCTTGGACTTTGGATAATAGTATTTGCTGCAGCCCTTGGCTCTGGAGATATGCAAAGAATAACGATTGAGGCGCGTGAAGATTTATACACTTCAACTGGCTATATTAACGGAAAAGATCCTGTTCGTATTCCTATGGAAATTAAACTCGATCAATTTAAAATGAAGGTATATCCTCCTAAAATTTTATTGTCAGATTCAGACGGAATTATAATCAGTAGCAAGAAATCGCAAAATACTGAAATCATTGAAGGGGTAAAAATCAAACTAAACGAATTTACAATAGAGGTGAAAAAATACATTCCTCTTGCAGCACCTTTAGATAATAAATATGAATTATGGCCTAGCAAAGGAGGTACGCCTGCGGCATTTATTATTTATACCAAAAACCAATATTGCGATAGCGGGTGGATCAGTTGTGGCAGTTTTATGTATCAACCCAAAATAATTGAAGCATTCAACGGCAACTATTTAATAATGGAAGAGCCTAGTCCAAAAAGTTATGTCTCAAGCTTGAGTATTAAATATAAAGGTCAAATTAGTAAAGACTCTCTTGCCGTTAACAGCCCCTTAAAAATTGATGGTGCTAAAATGTACCAGCTAAGCTATAATTCTGAACAAGGTCAATGGAGCGAAGTTAGCATCATTGAACTTATTCGTGACCCATGGCTGCCAGTAATATATACCGGTATTTTTATGCTAATAGTGGGAGTTATTTACAATATTTTTAAAGGAAAGAGAACTAATTCTGAAAATTAAATTTTACAATGATAAACATAAATAGGCTTTCACTTAAAAATACATCACTGCCTCTCATCGTTTTTATTACAACCGCGTTCATATTACTTCCAGTGCAACTATTTATGCACAAACCTTTTTTATTGGCTGAACGTTTGCATGCAGGACTAGGCTTTTTGCAAGTATTTATTGCTGCATGTTATGCTGCATTCATAGCCTATCAAATGCAAGACCCAAAGAAAACAGCAGTTTGGCGCAAACGTAGCTGGCTTATTTTCTCCATATTCTTTTTCTCACAATTACTTGCAGGTATTTTTATCAACGATATTTTTTTAATGTCTGGTAAACTTCATCTTCCAATTCCTGCACTCATTATAGGAGGGCCAATTTACCGAGGTGAATGGTCCATAATGACGATACTATTTCTTTCAACAGTATTAATTAGTGGTCCCGCATGGTGCAGCCATCTATGTTATTTTGGGGCATGGGATAGCTTAGCCTCTAGAAATAATTTAATGACAAATCCTATTAAAAATTTAATGACATGGAAGCATGGTTTTCTCTTTTTAGTTATTGTATCAGCAATCGGTTTACGAATAATGGGGGCATCAAATTTCACAGCAAGCATTGCGGGTATTTCATTTGGTTTACTCGGCATAACAGTTATGATTATATTTTCGCGAAAGACAAAAAAGATGCTGCATTGCATTGCTTATTGTCCGGTAGGAACTCTTATTATGTATCTTAAAAAAATCAATCCATTTAATATTACCATTAATAATTCATGTATCGTTTGTATGAATTGCAGTAAATATTGCAAATACGAAGCGCTCTCTTTTAATGATATTAAGAATAAAAAAGTAGGATCTACCTGCACCTATTGCGGCGATTGTATACGAGGATGTGAGCAAGAAGCATTGGAATACAAATTCTTTAGCTTATCACCCAAAACCAGCCGCAGATTATATTTAGCAATCACTATTTCGCTTCATGCAGCTACTTTGGCTATGGCCCGAATATAAAAAAAACAAAATTGTAATTAGCTATAATTATGTTAATTATGTCTTTTTTCAAAAAAAAATACTTCCTAGATGTGACCTTTCCATCCTATCTTTGTCTTTAATAAAAACAAGCTACATTGACCTCCGAAGTAATAGACATAAATCGCGAATTGATCCTACTGAGTTTACAGGGAGACCGAGCTGCACAGTCGAGCCTGTACAATCAGTATTCAAAGGCAATGTATCATATATGCCTCCGCATGACAAATAACAAGGAAGAAGCCGAAGACATACTGATAGAATCATTCACCGATGCCTTCAGTCGTCTGCATACCTTCCGGTTTGAGTCAAGCTTTGGGGCATGGTTAAAACGAGTGGTGGTGAATCACTGTATAAATATGCTTAAAAAACGAAAAATTGATCTCATGTTGGTGGATGACATGGAGCCTTGGGAAAAGAAAACAGAAAGCTATGATGCAGACCACGACAGTGAAATGCAGCTCACCGTTGAGAAGATTCACAAGGCCGTAGAGCAACTACCCGAAGGCGCCCGGGTGGTACTCAGCCTATATCTTTTTGAAGGATATGACCACGCTGAGATAGCAAGCATTCTCAATGTTTCGGAATCGGCCTCAAAAACACAATATATGAGAGCGAGAATACGTGTGGCCGAACTAGTAAAAAATATGAAATAATTATATTATGCAAAATATAGAAGATTTTATTCGTAATAACCATAGCGAATTTGAGGCACAGGAACCTAATCCTCGCTTATGGGATACTATTGCCGCGAATCTCAACAAACAGGATGCTAAAAAACATACAATAAATTGGCGTCGTGTGAGTATGCAAATTGCAGCTGCAGTAGTAATTTTTGCTGCCTCATGGGCACTTAATGACTATTCGAGAAGCCATCATGCGGTTGATAACAACCTAAGTGAAAATATTAAAATAAATAATCCCGAATTACAAGATGCCGAAATGTATTATAGCAGTAAGATAAATGAGAATTTATCAAAACTAGCGACACTAACATCCTACGATCCTGAAATGAAAAAACAAGTGGTAAACGATATTGCTGACCTCGATAGTGCCTATGTTGGCCTTAAGAGGGATTTAAAGGATAATGTTGCAAGTCCCGAAATTATTGAAGCAATGATACAGAATTATAGATTGCGTCTCGAAATACTTGAATCAATTTTGAGTGAACTCGATGCTACAAACAACACAAATAAACACAGCGATTATGAAAACAAATCTGAAATATAAAATAAGTATATTGCTTGCGTCCTTTTTTATTAGCCTTTGCGCTTTGTCGCAACAAGCAGAAGAAAGTCGCCTAATTACTAATGTGTATCCCGCCAATGCCGAAACAAGTATTGAGGTATCTAACAAATACGGAATGATGCATGTAAATACATGGGCAAAAGATTCGGTAAAAATTGAGATAAGTATGGTAGTGCGTGCCAAGCAAGTTGATAAAGTTAAGAAGATGATGAATGAAGTGGATTTCTCCTTTGTAAACACACCATATTATATTGTTAGTAAAACGATATTTAGTAATACAGGTCGTGATATGATGAACGACTTTAAAGGTGCTTTACTCTCAACTACCGATAATTCAATACGCATTGATTATACTATATGGTTGCCAAAAAAATGCAACGTAAAACTAGAAAATCGTTTTGGTGATATTTATGCCGATGATCTTGAAGGAATTATTAACATTAACCTTTCATACGGAAGTTTTAAGGCACATAGCTTAATTGGAAATGTACATCTCGATCTCAGTTTTGGTGATGCGAGCATATATGAAATGAATGCAGCACGCATTAATTTTGGATATGGTGAACTTAGTATTGAAAAAGCAAATTCACTCACATTGCTAAGTAAATCAGCTCGCGTATCTATTGAAGAAGTGAACAAATTAAAACTCGATACACGTCGCGATAAATATTATATAAATAAGGTTTCTAATGTTGAGGGCAATGCATCTTTTTCTTCCATAAATATAAACACTCTTACAACGCTTTGCAATGGTACATTAAGCTATGGGAACATTTATTTTAAGGAACTTGGTGAAAAACTGAGTGAAATAAATCTCAAATCAAAATATACCGACATCTCCTTGGGGCTTTCCAAAAACAATATATCTAGTCAATGCGATATAACGTATACCAAAACAAATGTTATTCTACCAACTACAAATATCGCCATCGAAAAAAACGTCATAGATCCAAAGCTTCAAACATTTCGTTCAACCGGAATAGTTGGCACGAATGTTTCTACTAGCTCAAAAATTACAATAGTAGCGGAGGGTGGAGAGATACGTTTTAAATAATCTTGAGATGTGAAATAGGCTAATTCATATTTGCATACGGTATAATTATGTAGTCTCTGTTTTTATTAATTGATTCTGCACAGTTTTACATCTCTAATGTATTAGCTGATTTTTAATGAAAACAAATCTCTTATATCAATG
>JBBRXJ010000038.1:0-33188 GCA_038248505.1 Bacteroidales bacterium | reverse complement strand
CGCCCTCTGCTGTAATACCAATACCTGTACGACGACCTTCAATGGTTTTAATTTTAATTTTTTCCCAGAGTTTACGTTCAACACGTTTTATTTCTTCGTCTTCTGGATCGGCATTAATCTTACCAATTATTTTATCGATTTTTTCTAATTCTAAATCAATTATATCATCCATTACACGCTGTGATGCATGAACATGTTGCTTAAATAAAGGAAAATTAAAACTAGCTTGAGGTGTAAATGGGCTATCAACATAACTAAATAAGTTTAGCGCAAGCAAGCGGCAACTATCATAAGGACATAATGGAATTTCGCCACATGGATTTGTTGATACCGTACGAAATCCAAATTTTGAATAACAATCGGGAATAGATTCATTTATAATAGTATCCCAAAAAAGAATACCTGGCTCAGCTGATTTCCACGCATTGTGAATAATCTTATTCCAAAGTTGACTAGGGTCAATTTCTTTACGATACTTTGGATTTTCAGAATAAATAGGATACTTCTGAACATATGTTTTACCTTCAATAACGGCACGCATAAATTCATGATCCATTTTTACCGACACATTAGCGCCAGTAACTTTACCACTTTCTAGTTTTGCATCAATAAAATTTTCAGAATCAGGATGATTTATAGAAATAGAAAGCATAAGTGCACCACGGCGACCATCTTGAGCAACCTCGCGAGTTGAGTTTGAATAACGCTCCATAAAAGGAACCACCCCCGTTGAGGTTAGCGCACTATTGAGTACAGGGCTACCTTTAGGACGTATATGAGAGAGATCATGTCCAACGCCACCTCTTCTCTTCATAAGTTGAACTTGTTCTTGATCAATCTTCATAATACCACCATACGAATCCGATGATCCTTCATGACCAATTACAAAGCAATTAGATAAAGAACCTATTTGTTCTTCATTTCCAATACCAGTCATTGGGCCTCCCTGCGGCACCAAATATTTAAAGTCTCTTATAAGTTCAAATAATTCATTCTCTGACATGGGATTTTGATACTTCTTCTCCATGCGAGCAATTTCTTTTGCCAGACGCATATGCATATCATCTGGATTCTTTTCGTAAAAACGACCTTGAGAATCTTTCATGGCATACTTGTTGGCCCAAACGCGTGCTGCGAGTTCATCGCCTTTAAAATAATTTAAAGTACTGCTGAATACTTCATCATAAGAATAACAAATACGTTCTTCGGTGTTCACAATCTCCTCCTTATTAATGACAGTAATGTTAATGGCACTGTTTGATGTGCTAGGGGTAGCAACTTCTTTGGTTTGCATGTTAAAATACGGTTATGTTTAGTTTAAATTTTAAGGTCTATTTCAGTACTGCAATTTATGAACTCTACCGCTTTTGTATTGATCGACCCTAATCGTATTTATTAACATTTATATGCAGTTATCAACTCGTTCCTCAAAATGCCTAATGCCCCTACTGTTGATATTATCAAATATTGTTACCAAGTAATTATTAACATTTAATTAATACCTATGTGTCTTAGCACTTAAGACTTGTTTTTATAATAATCTGGTTACTTGCTCCTAAATTCATTTTTACATATTCAGCTGCCATTCTTCCTGCATTCTCACAAAATTCATTTTTATTCAGTAAGTTATCAAAATTTTGTTTTAACATTTCATCATTCTTTACAGAAAATGCAGCACCTCTCTCTATCAAATCTATGGCTTCTTTAAATTTTTCATATCGTGGGCCAAAAAGGATAGGTATTCCATAGGTCGCAGCCTCTAAAGTGTTGTGAATGCCTTTACCAAAGCCACCTCCAATATAGGCTATAGTGGCATAGCGGTATATTGAGGATAACATGCCTACATTATCAATCAATAGAACGTTTGAATCTAAATCCAAATTGTTTTTAATCTGTGAATAACGAATAAAACTTTTTTTTAGCTTATTTTCAATATACAATAATCCGGCTTCATTAATCTCGTGCGGAACAATAATGAATTTTAGCTTGTGGCTCGTCTCATTAATATATTGAATAAGCAATTTTTCATCAGGCTCCCAAGTACTACCACAAACAATTATTGGAATTCCTTTACTAAAAACGGCGATCTCAGGAAGGTCCTTCACTTTTGTTACTAGGCTTGCTACTCTATCAAAACGAGTATCTCCAGCAATACTTACATTATTAATATTAATCTCTGCCAATAATTGCATTGAGAGCGCATCCTGAACAAAAATGTGTTTGAAATAGCCAAGAATTTTACGATACCATCCTCCATACCATTTAAAAAACAATTGTTCTTTCCGGAAAATAGCTGAAAAAATATAAACCGGAATAGTTCGGTGCTTACAGTTTGATAGATAATGAAACCAAAATTCATACTTCACAAAATACACCTTTACTGGACGAACAATATCCAGAAAGCGACACGCATTTGAATGCGTATCTATTGGCAAGTAGCAAACAATATCTGCTTGATCATAGTGTTTACGTAGCTCATAACCGGATGGTGAGAAGAAAGTGAGTAGTATCTTAGTCTCTTCTGATTCTTTTCTCAATGCCTCAATAACAGGGCGACCTTGCTCAAATTCACCCAAGGATGCACAGTGAACCCAAATATATCGTTCACCTCTCTTAATACTACGTTCAAGATCATTAAAAACAGTTTTTCTACCATTTAACCATTGATTGGCTTTCTTATTAAAAAAAGCAGCCACTGAAATGGCAAAGTAATACAAACGTATTAAGGTATTATATATTAACAACATATAAATTTCTATTTTTGACAGTTATCATACAAAAGTATATTTTCCGTTTACATTATATATAAAGTGAAACAAATTATTAATTAAACCGTAATAATTTGATGATTTGCAATGTTATACTATAAAATCAGTTCGTATATTGCAATAAATACTTTCTCTTGCCTATGAAAACGCAACAAAACCTCGTGGTTCCTTGGGATTTCACCAAAGTATCACACTACGCACTCGAACACGCTATTCGTTTTTCTCAAATAGAGAACCAACCAATTGAACTTCTGCACATTTTTGATTCTACTCAAGAATCAGGAAGTATAGAAAAGCGAACAGAGAAACTAAACCTTGAAAAAACAAAACTTGAAAAAAAATACGGAATAAAACTCTCAACAAAAGTTATTGAAGGAAATATATATAATGAAATTTCGGCTTATGCATCAGCAACCAACGCTCGTTATGTAATTATGGGTACACATGGCGTTAGTGGATTTCAGAAACTCTTTGGTAGTAGGGCATACAAGGTATTATTGGGTTCACCTGTTCCTTTCTATATAGTAAAGTCCTTTCCCTCAACATTAGTTCCTTTTACAAATATTGTATTACCAATTGATTTTAAACTTGACAATATTGACAAAATTGATCATGCCATTTATGTCGGCAAGCATTATGGATGTAAAATTCATATATTTATAGCCCCAATAAACAACAGAATTCTCAAAAAGCAAATTCACACCAACCTCAATCTAGCAATACAATTGCTAACTCGTTCAAATATTTCTTTTGAAATACACGAAAGCTTGCAATCAACATGGTTTGCAAAAGAAACCATTAGATTTGCAAAAGAAATTAAAGCCGACTTTGTTATGGTAATGGCTACAAAATATAATTTTAAGGACTTTATTATTGGCGAACACGAGCAGAATGTTATTGATAATTCATCGAATATTCCAATTCTAGTTGTAAATCCATCTTTTGAAGATGATGTCCATTAAATCTTCTTTTTATTTACTTGATCCGATATTAATCGCAACAAACCTTCTCGTTCAAATGGCTTTGTTATATAAGCATCAAAACGTGATGTAATGCTATCAATAGTAGTTTGATCCAAACTAATAGCTGTTTGAGCTATAAAAACTGGTGTTGTAGTTATTTTCCTAATTTCATCCATTGTTTCAAATCCATTCATTCCTGGCATTTGAATGTCCATAAGGATAACATCATAGGCATTGTTTTTTATTATCTCTATTGCTTGTCTTCCTGTAAAAACCATATCAATATGTTTACTTATAGAATCAACTATAGTTTTTAGAAGTAAACAATTATTCTCGTCATCTTCAACAATTAGAATGTTCAGCTTATCCTGAATTACAATTTCAGAATCATATCCAATAATATTCTTATTTGATTGACTAATTTGAACAATAGGTAGTGAGAAATGAAAAGTAGTGCCTATATTCTCTTTCGATTCGGCCCACAATTTCCCATTCATCATTTCTGCTAAGGCTTTTGAAATAGCCAATCCTAAACCAACACCCCCGTAATTACGGGTATGATAATCTTCAACTTGCCTGAACCGTTCAAATATCATCCGTATTTTATCATCTGGAATTCCAATACCTGTATCCTCAACAGAAATAATCAACTCTTTATCAACAATTCTGTATGACGTTTTTATTTGTCCTTTTTTTGTGAATTTATATGCATTACTAAGTAAATTATTTAAAATCTGTTTTAATTCCTTAGGATACGAGATTATATTTGCTTGCTCATTTACCAAACTAAAGCATGATATAATTTTGATGTTTTTTTCTTCTATTTTCTGTTTTCCAACATAATATTCACAAACCTCATCAATAAGTGTATTAATATTAAGAATATCAGACCTCAATGTGAGCGTATTTGATTCAATTTTTGATATATTAATAATATCATTTATGATTTTTAGTAATTCATTGCATCTACTATTAATAATCTTACTATATAGTTCTGCATCCTCATCCGATAGCTCATCTCGTTCTGTAAGTAATTCAGCAAAATTAATAATCGCATTCATTGGGGTTCGTATCTCATGCGAAATATTTGCAAGAAAAGATGATTTTAATTTATCCGATTCCTCCGCTTTATTTTTTGCTTGAACTAGCTGAAACTCTCTATTTTTAATAAAAGCTAAGAGGTCTTCAATCTGATTGTATAACTGCCCAAACTCATCATTATATGGGTATTTCAGTTTAAAATCATAACTAGCAGTTTGAGATACATTAAATAAAGCATCCTTCAATTTAACAATAGGAGAACTAATAAACCGCTGAAAATAATACGCTAGCAAATATGATAAAATCAAAATTCCTAAAATAATATATAGCGCAACCTCTATATGACCTGATACAAGTTTGTAGATACCTGTTCTAATAACTATGAAAAGATAACCATGAACTTGCGCTTTATATTTGATTGGTTCAGCTATAATAAGAAAATCATTTTCAAAATAATAATCTGCTCGCTTAATCATTTTTTTTGGTATATACTCTTTGTCATAGGGATTGTATCTAGCAAAAAGTTGCGACGAATCATTATAAATAAGTGCATTATTAAAATTCGGATTTGCTTTAAGTTTTTCAAGAATGTTCACAGCGCTTTCAAAATCGTTAAATTCTAAAGGTAAAACGCAATAATCAGAAATAATATGCGCATCAAGTATTGTTTGATTAACTAATTGATGCTTATAAACGGAGATACTTATTAGCATATAAATAACCGAACCTATCACAATAGCAATGGTACTTACAAGCCACATAATAAGGCTTATCTTATAGCGAAGCTTTATCTTATTTAATAACCCGCGCATACTGTACTAATATATTATCATATTTAAGACTACTTTCTTTAAATTGATTGGGATTGATTTCAAAATGAATCGTTCCATTGCTTGCTATATAAAAATTTATATGAATACCTTTCTGTGCAAGCCCAATAGACTCGCCAATTAACAAAATTGGTTTATCTTGTACCGTCGAAGTAATTCTTGAAATATTTTTTCGTTGCTCATTTGGAATGAAAACAATTTCTACTGCATCTAATGATGCTTTTTCTGAAATATCATTTATATAACAGATTTTAATATGTCTTGTATCTATAAATTTATTTTTAAAATACGATTCGATTCGACCAAAAGAAGGATCGGGTTTAAGTATAACAATAGTAAAAATAGTGTCTTTGTCCGATTCAGGCCAGGTAATATATTTAGAGAACTTCTGAATAAAGGCAGCTTTAACAGTATACTCATCTTGCGAAATAACAGAATTAATATGAATACACATAAACCACAGAGTCACAAAGAAAAATATGCCATGCTTTCGTTTTTGCATTATTTAAATAAATTATACATCTAAAATGTTTTCATTATTAGTTTTATATACACTTTAATTTTTCCTTTTTTTCCACCTAAAAAAGAAAATTTACAATAGAAATTTATTTATCCGTAACGTTTAATGATCCAGCCGCCAATCCATGTGGTAAAAAAGGTAAATGAACCATATACAAGTGCAACAACAGCCATTGGGCGACTGTGTATAATAGTTTCAGCAACAAAAATAGCTAGAGCGGAATTTTGAAAGCCTACTTGTAATGCAATGGTGAAATTATCGCGTGTAGAGGAGCCAAGGCTGCGAGCAAACAAATAGCCTATATAGATAGATAGTGCATTTAGTGCAAAAGTTACTATGAAAATATAAAAATATACTTTAAGAGTTGTACCTCCACTACTACTCTTTTGTTCAAAGAAAATAATGAGAATAAAAACGCCTAATAATAAAAATGACATAAGATATTCCATAAATTTTTCAATGCGTAAAGTCCAGATTTCTTTATAATACCTTAATAGCATACCTAAAAAAGCGGGAAGCAATGTAAACAGGAAAATATTAATTATACTTATACCGAGGGGTAATTGAATATCATTTGAGGCTCCAACAAAAGTAAAAAGGGCAATCTTAACAACAATAGGTAGAGTAATTAAAATTAACACGCTTGTAATTGCTGTGAGTGCCATACATAATGCGATATTACCACGAAGCCACAATGTTACCAAGTTAGATGCCGTACCGCCTGGAGCTGCTGCAATTAATACTAAACCTACTTTCATTAAAGGGTCTATAGGTGCAATAAAACCAATAATGAATGCGACGATAGGAATTACGAACATTTGAGCTACTAGCCCTACAAAAATAATTTTCGGTCTTGTAAATAAAATTCTGAAATCTTTTGTTTGAAGTGACATTCCCATACCGAACATGATAATGAACAAAACAGCGGGAAGGATATATTCAGTAAATATTGAGGTATTCATACTATAAGAGCTTTATATAAAAACAAATATACTTATAAAGTTCATCAAGTTGAGTATTATTTTGCAAGGATTGTAAAAAAATCAAAAGCAAAGCATTCTCAAATCAACTATCACCAAATATATGAAAGCCAAAACATAAGCGGTAGTGTGAAAAGACTTAGAATGGTTGTAACAAAAACATTTTCTGCGGCCATTTCATCATCGCTACCATATTGCTTAATTATAATAACAACCAAAGTCATACATGGGGTTGCGCATTGGAGAATAATGATACTTTTTGCCATCTGCGATAATTCTATTGTAAAAAACATACCAAAAAGTTTGATAATAAAAAGCATTATTATAGGTATCAATAAAAGTTTATTTATACTTAATCCTATCAAATCAAATCGTTTCATCAAGCCTCTAATATTAGTATGTGCAAGCATACTTCCAATATATATCATCGATATAGGTGAGGTTACTTTGCCTAATAAACTTAATGCATCATTTACAATGATGGGAAAACGAACGTTCGTCAACATCATAAAAATTCCGATGGCAAAGGCAAGCGTATTCGGATTAAAGAGATTTTTAAGTAAATCCGATAGTTTAGCATCTTTTCTATTGGTAATAATAATTATACCTATTGACCACAAAATATAGGTTGATACAAAATAATATAAAGCAGCAAAAAGCATACTTTCTTTTTGTGGATATAACGCTGCTATCAATGGAAAACCAAGATATACAATATTGCCAAACATGGTATGAACTGTATGAACAGATGCTTTTTGATTTTTTAATTTAAAAAGCAGAGATGAGAATTTACCAAAAAAATAGAATAGAAGTATAGCAATATTAGTAAACACAATAATCCAAATACCATTAACCATGATTTCCTTAGTTAAATTCATGGTTGAGAAAGTAGTAATTATAAGCGCTGGCAGTGTGAAATAAAAAACCAGTTTTGATATACTATCACGAACTTCTTTAGTAATAAACTTAATCCATGATCCAATTGCTCCAATTAAAACAAGGATACCAAGAATAATAATTTGATTTATGATAATTTGTGTTTGCATACTATTCAAATAAAAGATAAAGATGATAAAAATTACATAAAAAAATGTTTTGATGCCAAAAGTATTTTCGTACCTTGCACCTTTTACCTAAGTGTTTTTGAATTGATAAACAAAATAGAACAATTTAACCATCAAACTTTTTCCTTTTGACGGAAATAGATAACAATACTGTCCAACAGCGCTTTATGCACGTCATCTCGATGCACCCAACTTTTGGTGCGCTTATTGAGCCTTATGTCGTTGACTTAACCCGTAACGGTGATCTCAGCCTTACTTTTAGACGGGTTACTACGAATACCATTACGGAGTATGACATGGAATTGCAGCCCGTTGATATGGAATTGATAAGTATCGTTGATAATTACCTTGAGGATAATTTAGTTAAACATTTTTGCAAAGATAATATTAAGCCGAAAGACTTTTTTAAAACGCTATCGGAATCAGAACTAAGCACTGTTGTTAAGCCCTATGTTGAAAAGACATTAACTAAAGCATTTGATGTACTTTACAAAAATAACATTCCACTATACTTTAAAGGACAGAAGAAGGATGCTATTATAGAGAAACCACTCGAAATTGTTAGAGATCCTGCTGAAGTAATTTTTAATTTTATTAGAGGCCGCGAAAGCACAAAATACTTTCTTAACATCCGGCATAACGGTCGTAGTATTAGCTTGGCTTATCGTGAAGCCATTTTTTTAACGCATAAACCATGTCGCTTATTAATAGGGAGTAAAATTTATCGTTTTACAGATGAGATTGACAGTAAAAAGTTGATGCCATTTTTTTCAAAAACGCACATTGATATTCCACGGCGCAGCGAGCAGAAATATTTTGAAACATTTATTCTGAACTCAATTAAAAATTTCAGAGTTGATACTGAAGGTTTTGATGTTAGCGAAATACACCCTGAAGTAAAAGCCGTACTTAAACTTGAAAATAATTGGGCGGGCGGGCCAATGTTGGTTCTCTGTTTTAAATATGGAGAACGTAGCTTTTTCTTGCAAGATAAAAGTAAGAGTGCCGTTTTTTTAGAGGTATTACCTGATAATTTTTCATTTATCAATGTCATTCGTAATCACGAAGCCGAGGAAAGGCTATTGCAACTTATAATGGAAACTGGTTTATATAATCGTGAAGGATCACTCTTTGTACCGCCTGGCTATAGTGATTTACCCGATTACCAATCAAAGAAACATTATTTGTACGGATGGATAAATGCCCAATCGGAATTTTTTGCTCATCATGGAATTGAATTGTTACAAGATGAGTCAAACGAACGTTTTTTTACAGGCAAAATATATTTAGATTTAAAGATTGAAAACCGTAAAGATTGGTTTGATATTTACGGTGTAGTTCGTTTTGGTGCATTTGAACTTCCTTTTACTTCATTACGAAATCATATTCTAGGTGGTAAACGTGAATATGTCTTACCTAATGGCGAAATAGCAATTATACCCGAAGAATGGTTTACTAAATATCAAAGCATTCTCCGCTTTAGCGAAAAACAAATGGAACGGCTCAAGCTAAAAAAACATCATTTCATTCTTCTAGAAGGGCTTAATCCACAAAAAGAAATTGGGGTAAAACCGCTTCATGAAATAATTGATTTCAGAAAAATAAAGCCATATCCAGTTCCGGAAGTAAATGCAATATTGCGTCCTTATCAAAAAGAGGGCTTTCGATGGATGAATTTTTTACAAGAGAATAATTTAGGTGGCTGCTTGGCTGATGACATGGGACTTGGAAAAACAGTACAAACACTTACTCTTTTATTGAAATTTAAAAATGATAAAGTATTAATTGAGAAGGAACCTGAACAAGGTACTCCAATGCAGCTCTCTCTCTTCGATAATATTCTGGCACAACCAAGACCATCACGTACTTCACTGTTAGTTATGCCTCTTTCTCTTATTCATAATTGGGAAAATGAAATCAGAAAATTTGCACCACAATTAAGAGCGTTTAAACATACTGGGATAAATAGAATTGAATATTCAGCTGTTTTTAAGGAGTATGATGTGATCCTCACTACTTATGGTGTGGTTCGTAAGGATATTGATATGTTAAAACAATTTCAGTTTTTTTATATTATTCTTGATGAAAGCCAGGCTATAAAAAACCCTGATTCAAAAATTTTCCGTTCAATATGCGAGATAAATGCAAAGCACCGTTTGGTACTTACAGGCACCCCAATTGAAAATTCACTCACCGATTTATGGTCGCAGATGACATTTGTTAATGATGGTTTGCTCGGGAGCCTCTCTTTTTTTAAAGATTACTTTGTAACTCCCATTGAAAAACAACGAGATGAAACAAAACAAGACGAATTACGTAAACTCATAGAACCCTTTATATTAAGACGAACCAAAAAAGTGGTTGCACAAGATTTGCCTCCTGTTTCAACCAAAATTTATTACTGTGAAATGACCGAGGAACAGCAAAAAATTTATGACGCGCATAAATCGGCCATTCGTAATACCATTCTCGAAAATATTGAAAAACAAGGTCGCGAAAAAACAAATTTTGTTATTCTAAGTGGCTTAATGAAACTGCGACTAATTGCAAATCACCCTGCTTTAGTTGAAAAAGAAACATTAACTGAATCAGGCAAATTTATTGAGGTTATAAATTGTATTGAAAAACTTATGAGCGAGAATCATAAGGTACTCATATTCTCAAGTTTTGTTAAACATCTTGATGTTTTCAAGCAGCATTTCGAAAAGAGTAATATACGCTATTCTCTTCTTACTGGTTCATCTAGCGACACGAAAAGAAAGGAGATTATTGAAGAGTTTCAAAATGATACTGATATTCGTATTTTTCTCATCTCGCTTAAAGCTGGAGGCGTTGGCTTAAATCTGACTTCAGCCGATTATGTTTTTATTCTTGATCCATGGTGGAACCCTGCTGCTGAAAGTCAAGCTATAAATAGAACACATCGTATTGGTCAGGATAAAAATATATTTGCCTATAAATTTATTTCAAGAGGAAGTATTGAAGAAAAAATATTAAAACTACAAGAAGACAAAATGCTTCTTGCAAATGATTTTGTTAATAATAATAACCCATTTAAAGATTTTAGTAATGAAGATATCAAAAAATTATTTGAGTAGATTACTTTTAGTACTAACTTTAATGCTAATCTCATCTGCTATTGGCTTTGCTCAAAACCTGGTTAAAGCAAATTTAAAAAATTTTAATACTATTTCTGTAAGTGGAAGTGTAATTGTAAATCTTTTTTATGGTAATGATGAGGGCGTAATTGTTAAGAAGTGGGAAGGTTTAACACCAGAAGATATATATGCTGAGGTAATAGATTCGGCTCTTATAATTAAAACAAAATTAGGCAAAGACATTCATGTTACAATGGATGTTCATTCACGCTATATTAGAGCAATTAAAACGCTTGCTGACGCAGAAGTGTATATGAGCTCTACGGATACCATAAAAACGCTTAAAATCGACGCAATTACAGGCTCTCGAATTGATCTTAAAGGGCATTTTATCTTCTTAGATATTGATACGAAAAATGGGGGCCTAGTTGTTTTAGAAGGCAGCTGTGAGCGAATGGATGCAGATGTTTCATCAAAAGCAACTCTTAGCGCATTTGATATGGTAGTAAAATTTGCCGAAGTTAATGCCTACACGGGTGCAAATGCTAAGGTGAATGTTAAAGAATCAATCATTGCGAACGCAAGCGGTGCCGGCAAAATTAATGTGATGGGAAAACCAGCTAAACAATTTGTTAAAAAGAATTTAGGTGGCGACGTGCTGTTTGAAGAATAAAAAAAAATAGGCGAAGCAATATAGTCGCCTATTTTATAATTACTCATGTTATTGCCTAACCACTATATCAGAATTAACAAGATGAATCTTTGCTATTCCTTTTTCTGATGACTTACAGCCACTCACATCAATTGTTCCTCCAATTAGATTTTTTCCACTAAATATTCCAAAAGCTGGTTTTATTTCTCCGTTGCGAATTTTTTCTTCGTTGCCTTTATAGTATTGCGGATTGTATGACTGAAGTCCACTTATCATTAATAAACACTCGTCAGTTATCGGATATACTGGCCAGCTAACATTGAGTTTATCTACGCTTAGGTTCACAACATTTTCCGCTACAATAGCACTACGTTCAGATCTAACAAAAGGTTTGTTTTTAAAATAGCCAGCACTTCCTTCTGCTCTAAGGCCAAAATCATAAGGATCATCAAGCATAATAAACTGCATATTTATATCTGAGAAAGAGATATTTTTAACCAATGCATTATTGCCTGCGGCCATCATAATGCGACCCATTGTTTTGAAGTAAATTCCTTCAAAACGAACGTTTGTAATACTACCAACTTTATACACTGGCTTCTTTTTACCGCAGTCAGGGTGTTCCTTTATCTTAACGCTATATGGGGTATTAATTGTGTCTGCATCAATTTCAATCAATCGGTCAGCTACCCAGCCTGAATTAATTTGACCATTAATATTTGAAAATAAAACATTATTTATATTTCCGCCTTCAAAGGTTCTTAAATCAATAGCACGCGATGCATTTTTTACAACACAGTTGCTCACAACAATATCACTAAAATCTTTACGACTTTCAAAACCTATGCGAACAGCTACACAATTGCTTTCAAGAATACAATTTGTAACTGTTATACGTTTACATTCTTTTGAATCTTCGGTAGTTTTTAAAGCAATGGCATCATCACCACCTGAAATATTACAATTACTTATCATTACATCTTCGCAACCTGTAACATCTATTCCATCAGTATTTGGACCGAATAAATTATTTTTTATAGTAATTCCATTTATCTTTACATTCTTACTATTATAAGGGTGTAATGTCCAACCAGCGCTATTTGTTATTGTAATATTTTCTATAATTACATTTTCACAATCTTGAATTTCTACCATTGGGCTTGGTCTGTATTCAATTTCATGGTAAAAGCTCCAACTCGTTTTACGTTCTTTCTCCCAAAATGTAGGACCATTACCATCAATCGTTCCTAAGCCTGTAATACGAATATTCTTCGCATCTTTAGCTACTATTAAATGCCAAGGTGTTCTATCTTCGTGGTGTCCCCAAGTCATCGTTGCATAATCATTAATATTTCCCGAACCAATTAAAAATGAATTTGGCATGAGCTGCAAGCAAACATTACTTTTAATAAATATGGTTCCAGTAATATATTTACCAGAAGGTACAATAACTGTGCCTCCTTTTATACTGGCAGCGTCAATGGCCTTTTGTATTGATAAGGTATTTAAACTTGATGAATCACCTTTTGCTCCAAAATCACATATAGAGTAATGATTTTTATTTTGATGGCATGCTAATAAAAGCAGAGGGAAAAGTAGAATGAAAATCTTTTTCATGTTTTTTGTTTTTAATTTGATTATTATTCCTGCAATTTACAATTTATTTTAAGATAGATAATCTAGTTTTTAAAACGATTAAAATTCGTCATCTATATTTTATGTAACAGCTTTACTTTTAACACTATATGAGTATACACAAAGCAATGGCATCTTCTTTAAAACCCTATCGTTTATTGCCTCAGTATATTGATTTTGATTTTTTTTGTCATTAAATCTTTTAATTTGTGTAGAATAGGGATTTTATTTATATGTTTGAGAAATATGTACTGAAATTTATTGCTGAAAGATGGGAGTTCGCCGCGGCAAAGAAGATGGAAAATATTGTTGCAAAACTTCCTCGTATCACTTAATATTTTATAATATGAAGCATTATTTCGTTTTTTTATGTTGTTTTTGTAGCAGTTTTCTTATGGCTCAAACTCCTTTGAACATAAAAGATTTTGGAGCTAAAGGAGATAGCTCATTCAAGAATACGATTATAATTCAAAAATTAATTGACTCAGCTAATGCTGTTGGTGGAGGTACGGTATTAATTCCTAAAGGTGTTTTTGTAACAGGAACCATTAAAATGAAAAGCAATGTATGTCTTTTCTTAGAGCGGGGTGCAAAATTATGTGGCGCTACTGATAAAAGTGATTATCCACTCTTGAGCAGTAAATATAAATTTGTACATGATTCTGTAAATATAACGGCACTAATTTTTGCCGATCATGTTTCAAATATCTCAATAACAGGTTATGGTACGATTGATGGCGTTGGTGGCGCACCGCTGTTTGATTATAGAAATAAAATTAAGCTTTTGCCACGACCCATGATTATTCGTTTTGTTAAATGTAATAATGTTCTTATAAATGGAACTACGCTTAAAAATTCCGCCAACTGGGTTCAACAATATGTAGTTTGTACTAATGTAAAAATACAGGATATTAATGTACATAGTTTTGTCAATAAAAATAACGATGGGCTTGATATTGTTGGAGGTAATAATATTAGTATTTCCGGATCAACAATTTACGCCGATGATGATGGAATTTGTCTCAAAACACTAACAACGGATCCACTTGAATACGTTACAATCACTAATTGCATTATTGCTAGCAACTGTAATGCTATTAAAATGGGCACAGAGTCATTGGGCGATTTTAAAAATATTGTTATCACCAATTGTGTTATACGAAAAAGCGGGGTAATGATTCCTTTATATATGAGGGATATCGGTTTATGCGGAATAGCTCTTGAAACCGTTGATGGAGCTGATGTTGAAAACATTATAGTATCTGATATTGTAATAAGTGGGGTATATACTCCGCTATTTGTTCGGCTTGGAAATAGAGCTAGAGGGCAAGAATTAATAGCCCCCGATCAAAAGAAGGTGGGAACAATGAAAAACATTGCAATAACAAACATTACAGGTATTGCTGAAAGACCTCCTGAAGCTAGTATTACTGGCATACCTGGACATAATATTGAAGGACTAACACTTCAAAACATTAGTATTACAATACCTGGGGGATATAATAAAATGCTTATTGTCGATACGGTTCCAGAATGTGAAAAGGATTATCCCGAAGTAAAAATGTTTGGATCTAAACTTCCTTCGTACGGTTTATTTATACGTCATGTGCGAAATTTAACACTGAACAATGTTCGACTCTATTTTATTCAAGAAGATGTAAGACCTGCAATAATTTTTGATGATGTGAAGCATGTTGTTTTAAATAATGTTAAATGTAATACAACAGGGCAATCAAAAATGATTCGTATTATTAACTCTTCTGATTTTTCAATAACATTATCAGGAACATTAAATACTGCATTGGCTTTTCTTTCATTGGAAGGGAAGTCAACAAGCAACATTAGAATATCAGATTGCGACCTATCACTTTACAAAAATGCTATTGACAAAACCGATGAGCTGTTAATCGATTCATATAAGATTAAATGATTTGATTATGTATTATCACAAAAAACTGAATAATTGTAATGAACCTAAAATACACAAATTAAAAAACATGACATTTGGCTTTAGTACCGCGGAGCTACATTTAAATCAGTTAGACTTAAATTCCGACCACTCGAGATTATTTAATCGAACTCATGCCAATGCGATCAGAATGGAATTAGCCACGACGGAAAATGATGATAGAGTAAAACCTGAGTAATAAAAATATAGGGTGTTTCGGGACAAACTTTATTGAAGCAACAAATAAAGCGTAATGATCTTGATTTTCATTACTAGAGTAAAAAGAGGAATCAGTTTAAATAATTATTAAAAATGTATTGAAAATAATAGATATGAAAAAAAGTATTGTATTGCTACTTGTTTTTTTTGCTGGCTTAAAAATGAATGCATCCAACTATAATTCATTCATTTTTGGTGTATGTTATTATCCAGAACATTGGCCAGAAACTATGTGGGAAAAAGACGCTCAGATGATGAAAGAATGCGGCGTTAATACAGTTCGCATTGGGGAGTTTGCTTGGTATTATTTTGAACCTGAAGAGGGTGTATTTCAATTTGATTTATTCGATAGAGCTATAGGCGTTTTTGCTAAATATGATATTAAAGTTATTTTAGGCACACCAACTGCAGCGCCCCCCAAGTGGCTAACACAAAAGTATCCCGAAGTACTTGTTGTTGATCCAAACGGCGAAAAACGCAACGATCAAACAAGGCAACACACTTCATACAGTAGTCCAAAATATTTGGAATTTTGCCGAAAAATTACCGAAGCATTAGCTATACATTATGGTAAAAACAAAAATGTTATTGGATGGCAAATCGATAATGAAATTCACTGCCATGTTCGTGAATCATTCAGTAATAATGATCAAATTGAATTTCGTAAATTTCTTGAAACAAAGTATAAAAACATTGATAGTTTAAATAATCGTTGGGGAAATAAGTTTTGGAGTCAGTGGTATACAGAATGGATGCAGATTAGCATGCCCATTAACACCTCATCATTTCATAATCCTTCACTTATGCTCGACTACAAGCGTTTTTTATCTGAAAGTGGAATTAAGTATTTTAATATTCAAACAGCTATTATTCGCAAATATTGCCCTGATGACTTTATCACAACTAATGGAACCTTTACAGATTTAGATTATTACAAGATGACAAAAGGCATGGAGATTTATTCACATGATAATTATCCTTGTTTTGTTCAACAACCACAATATTGGGCAGCTACGATGGCGACTATATCACGTGGGTTTAATGGTCGTTTCATGATTATGGAAGAACAAACGGGGCCAGGAGGGCAAACGTATTTGTTACGTTCACCACGTCCTGGTGAAATGAGTCTTTGGGCATTTCAGATGTTAGCACATGGAGCTGATGGCATGTCGCATTTTAGATGGCGTACTGCACTTAAAGGTGCTGAAGAATATTGGTATGGTGTTCTTGATCAGGATAATACTCCCAGAGAACGCTATGATGAGTTTAAAAAGGAAGGTAATCAAATGCAGAAGATAGGTAATGAGATACTCGGATCAGTTATTAAATCTGATATTGCAGTATTACGTGACTTTGAAAATGAATGGGTTTATGATTATCAATATTTAACTAAGGAGGTAAAAGCTTCTGGAGTTTATTCTGATTTTGTGCGTGCTGCTTCTGAATTAAAATACAATATTGATATTGTTGGATTTGAAATCGATTTCAGTAAATATAAAATTATTTTTGCACCGTACATGATTATGATGAGTCCTTCGTTGGCTAGTAAAATTCAGAAATTTGTTTCTGCTGGTGGTGTGTTCATTACAGGCGCACATACGGCGGTAAAAGATTTTGATAATAGCATGACGTGGAATACATGGCCCATTTATCTTACAAAATTATTTGGTGTTGAAGTTGGTAGTTTCAATTGTTATCAGATGCCTTCGGCGACATCCAATTTTATTAATATAGGTAATGATAGTTTAGCAGTTAATGTTTTTGCCGACATACTAAAATTAAATACAGCAAAAAGTATTGGTACTTGGGGAATGGACTACATGAAGGGAATGCCCGCTTGTACTGAAAATAAATTCGATTCCGGTATGGCCGTATATTATAGCAGCTTCTTTAACTATAATGCAATTAAAGTTCTTATGAAAAGATATACATCTGAATTAGCATTAAACCAAATTCTAAAAGGATTCCCCGAAAACATAGAATTAACAAGCAGAAATAAAGGTAGTACTACGTTTTATTTTATTCTTAATCACAATAGCGAATCTGTGAATATTAATTTGAATACGAGTTTCTTTGATATTATAAATGATGTTAATATTAGTGGTAATTATAACATGAAACCTTTCGAATATCTCGTATTACGAAGTGTTAATTAGATATACAATTTATTATATTTGTTTTTAAAAAAGGGGTTAACCCAATAAAAATCTCATACAATGCAAAAAATAATAGTAGCTTTTTTTATCTGTTGTTCTTTAGTCTCCTGTGATAAAAAGACAACAACATCAGAGCCTTGGTCATTACCAATGTTAAAATCTAACGATATCGAAGATGATACCTTATCAAGTGTTTTTCATATTGCAATAGGTGATGTTGCTACCAATGTAAGAATTCGTTTTAACGATTCTGTGGGAAATGAAAAACCTGTTTTATTTGCAGGTTTTGATTACACTGGTGCATGGACGCGCGATGCATCCATCAATGTATGGAATGGCGCTGGACTAATCGTTCCGGATGTTGCAAAAAACACCTTACTCGAAGTACTAAAAACAGACCCAAATGGAAAGAAAATTATAGGTGGTCAATATTGGGATAATATCATTTGGGCTGTAGGAGTTTGGAACTATTATTTATATACAGGTGATAAACTGTTTTTAAAAGAAGCATACGAACCTATTGTGAATACGATTTATGAACGAGAGAAAGAAGAGTTTGACAATACGTTAAATTTATTTAGAGGACCTGCAGTGTATGGTGATGGAATATCTGCCTATGATGATAGATATACTGCAACAGGAGAATTTACAGGCGATTTATGGTTGAGTACTATTGATAAATGGGCAGAAGCTAATCCAACTTTAAAAAATCCTAAAGGTGTTGGAATGCCTATGATGTGTCTCTCAACAAACTGTGTTTATTATGAAGCCTATGTAATACTCGCAAAAATAGAGAAAGAGCTTGCCTTGGCCCAATCAAATACATGGAATGAAAAAGCAAATGCACTAAAAACTGCCATTAATACTCATCTTTGGAACGCTCAAAAAGGAACATACTATTACTATATCGATCCTTGGAATAAATGCGATTATCAGGAGGGCATGGGAATCTCCTTTGTATTATTATTTGACATTGCCACCTCAGCACAACGTGATAGCATCTTTAAAAACATAGTTGTTGCACCTGCCGGAATTCCTTGTGTATGGCCATCATTTTCAAGATATTTTGATACTGAGAAACAATCGTATGGTCGTCATAGCGGTACCATTTGGACACATATACAAGGTTTTTGGGCACAAGCAGCCGCTATGAATCAACAGAGTACATTTATGCAACATGAATTTGATCAACTTACAAGAAACACATTTCGTGACAAACAATTTAAGGAAATTTATCACCCAATTTCAGGTGCCATATACGGGGGTTTACAAGAAGATGGTTTAGTTAAAGATTCTATTCGCGAATGGAAGTCAACCGACCGTCAAACTTGGGGAGCAACTGCCTATCTTAGAATTCTTTTCAATGGCTTATTGGGCATGAATTTTGATGAAAAAGGCATTACATTCAAACCATGCATAACAAAAGAGTATAAGAATTTAAGGGTTACAAATATTCATTATCGTGAAGCGATTTTAAATATTTATGTTAAAGGAAAAGGAACAAAAATAAAGTCCTTTGAAGTAGATGGAGACATGCGTACTTCTGCTTTTATTTCAAAAGAGGAGAAAGGTAAACGATCAATCATTATGACTTTAGAGGAATAATTTTTTTCCATTTTAAATCTTTAGATACTTCGATATTATCTCAATTGGCGGATTAAAATAACCATAAACTAAATTTGGAAATTCACTACGCAGCTCAGTCATTAGCTTTTTAATTCCAATACCAGAAGGCAAAGATCTAACTCCGGTTTCTTTAAAAAACCATTCGGGATCAATATTGAAGTTGCGCCACTGAATAAGATTTATTTTCACTTCATTGATAAGTGCTCGTAGCGCCTCTACTTCTTCGGGTACATCTGTTACACCCGGCATTACAAAATAGTTTATACTGATCCAGCGGTTGTGTTTTCTAACCACTCGTGCGGTTTCAATCACGTCCTCAAAAGTATAGTTAACAGGTCTATAATAACTTTCATAGGGTATTTTTCTGATACTATTCATACTGATACGAATGCTATCAAGACCTGCAGAACAAATATTGTCAACGGCATCTGTAAGACTACCGTTGGTGTTTAGATTAATAATCCCTTTTGAAGTTTTTTTTCGTATTTCAATGATAGAGTCTCGAATGAGCTCCCAATCAATGAGTGGCTCACCCTCGCAGCCTTGCCCAAAACTAACCACAGCACGTTCTGCATGTTCAAGATGCCATGAGGTATATTCAACAATTTCATTAACAGTAGGAGTAAATGCTATGCGGGGTTGCGTACATGATATAGGCGATTTATCTTTCGGTTGTAGTGAAATACATCCGAGACATCGTGCATTGCAAACGCGCGAAATAGGTATTGGTGCCTCCCAACGACCCATTACAAAATTTTGTGCAGCGGGGCAGAAATAAGTTAAAGCGCAATTTTGTACTAAGTGATTTACCAGTCTGTTGTTTGGGTATTTCTTAAGAATTAATTTTGCTTGCGACTTTATTTTTCTTTGATTAAAATTTACTACATCCTGACGCATATCATAATCAATGCGTGTTGCAGAGGTGTAAAATTTATTTTTATACCAGCCTATGGGCGAGTAAGCAAACAATGGAAGGACAGGTGCAATATCAAAGGTTTTATATGCAGCAAGGTGTAGTTGCGTGTATGCAGGTGGATTAAAAACTGCGGCACCAATACCTTGTGTTGATGTAAGCAATTCACCCTGTTTATTATATCCTAAAGTTGCACGGCCAGGTAATTCAAAAATGCCAAATCCTTCAGGTACCTCAATCATTTCATCGAGGTATAAAGGCATAAATTCAAATCCACTTCTTCCGGCTACAAATAATGTAGGATCTTCAAAAACATTTCCTCGTCCATCACTTGATACTGCGTATGCTTGTATGCGTTTCATTTTTTAGACTTTAATTTACAATTTCCTTATTTAAAAACAACCCTCATCACTACAATTAAAATTAATTCAACAGCAGCGAACAAAATTTAAATTAAGTATTTAACATTTAATAACAAATCGCCACTTCTTCTCCCTCCATAGTCTCCCTGCATAATCAATACCTATGCGAGGCGTTTTTACATACTTTATTTCTATTCCATCATCTTCAATCCACAATCTATTTGATGAACACAAATCCTCGCCATAAAATGTTTTATCTATATCAAGGTGTTTTGTTAATTTACCAGGACCATTATAATTTTCAATTCCTCTTATTAAAACTGCTTGAGGTGTTCCTTTTTCCGCGGTTACAACGTTTAGCATTTGATACATACCATAAATTAGATAAACATATACCAATCCGCCTTTGTCATACATTACTTCCGTTCGTTTCGTTTGGCCTTTGCTTACATGGCATGCTTCGTCTTCTTCGCCTCTGTATGCTTCCGTTTCAGTGATTCTATATTTTTGTACTATTCCATTATCATGCATACGTACTAAAATTTTACCTAGCAATTCAGGAGCAACATCAAGCACATCGCGACAAAAAAAAGAAAGAGCTAATCTCATGAAATCTCAGAATTTTGTTTACTCTTTACAAGAATATTTTCTTTGTATCCAAACATAGTTAAGGCGTAGAAAAATGCGAAAAAGCTCGCGCCAATATGTGTCTCAAGAGTATCTTCATTGAGCATTGAAAGGTATGCCGTAATGAAGAAAATTAAAAAAAAATAATCGCGATATCGTTTAGTAATTATGATTGGGAGAAATAAGGCCATGAGACACAAAAGAAATCCAAATACACCAAAAGCAACAAAAAAGGTGATGTATTGGTTGTGAGCTCTAAGCCAGAATCTTTTTTCGATTTGTACTTTATTTGTTTTGTATTGTTCATTGTATGCTGAGATCAAATCGCCCGTACCCGTTCCAAACCAAAAATTTTTCCGTATTATCTGTATTGCATTTTGAAGATAGTAAAATCGAAGACTAACCGATTGACCCGAAGGATTTCTTATCTTATTATATCTATCTATTTGCCAAATTACTTCATATATTTTAGGGTAAAAAGAAATTCTATTTCTATATATATGATTGGTTACCCCATTTTCAATTTGTATAATTTCTTCCGGATCCAGCATACTTAAACCGGCAGAATCCTTTCGCAGTCCTTTCGATGAGAGGTAACGTATCAATGTGTATTTCAGACTTTGTTGCTTTTTATCTAAACTATCGAGATGAAGCGTACTTCTTTTTGTCCATTCTTTTCGTAGCTCGAGCTCGCAAACATATATATATACGTAATGGCCATTCTCAATCTGTTTATCTAGGGTATCATTTATATACTCGTTCCCATTTAACGTTCTTGTTTCTAGTTTCTTTAAATCAATCTCTTTTATGGAATAGAATTCACGGGTAACATTAAGCACATAAGCAACAGCAAGGATGGGTAATATAAAAAGCAATATTAGCGCAGGATTAAGGTGATGGCTTTTAAACTTTTTCGAATAGCGAATGAGAAAGAATATAGTAATTATACAAAAAACAACAATACCCGAGAGTGCTTTAAAAATAAAGAGAAAGATAATTAACCAGAGAGCAAAGAAAAGAAAGCCTATTTTGAATTTATAGCTCGAAGAAATTCTATACATATATAATAGTATAAAAATTGCCATAGCCATCATTAAGGAATAACGAACATGTGAAATAAATAAAGATGCATTCCTAGAGTCAGAATATGGAAAATCAATAAACCCAAATATAAAAGAGGCAATAGCAAAACTTGCTAAGATGACAGAAATACAAAAGGCAAGCAATATTAAACGTAACTCTTTAGCATTTAAATCTTTTGATGTTGCTATGACTATAGGAATAATAAGCAGTGGAAATTTAATACGCATATCCTTAGCTGCATAGTCAAAATCGCTTGTAAGCAAAAGTCCTAAAATATGAATTAAATAAAGGCTTAAAAAAATAAGTAAAGCATTATTATTTAGGGCAATAGATATTTTGCTAAGTAAGCCTCCTTCTATTAACCAATTGATTAATAACAATATGATTGAAATACTTAATAGAAAAGGAGAAAAAGGGAGACTTATAGCAATTAGAATAAGTGCAAAAATGTAAATATGATGAGCTGGGTAATTATATCTTAAAATAAGGTCCATTATGTAAATTACTGATTAGTATATCTTTGTATGAGTTTTATTTTAAGATAGCAAATGAATTATCTATAAATGTAAAAATTGAACAAAAAAAGCTAAAAACACATTTATATCTGAAAAATAATTCTATTTTTGCGTTCCATTTTTTAATGTTAATAATTTAATTTCAAGAGTCGTGGACAAAGTTAGCTACAAAACCAAGTTCCTTAATAAGGACACAGTAAAGAAGGAGTGGGTAGTAGTAGATGCTGCTGATCAAGTATTAGGCAGACTCTGCTCCCAAGTAGCAGTGGTGTTAAGAGGCAAGCATAAAGCCAGTTATACGCCACATGTTGATTGTGGAGATAATGTAATCATTATCAATGCTGAGAAGATAAAACTTACTGGTAACAAAATGACAGATAAGGTAATAGCTTGGTATACAGGTTATCCTGGAGGATATCGCACAAGAACCCCAGAAAAGCAAATACAGAGGGATGCCTCAATGCTATTGGAAGATACCATTCGTGGTATGCTCCCAAAAACACGTTTAGGACGTGCCATCTTTGGTAATCTTCATGTATATGCAGGAACAGCACACAAACATGAAGCACAGAATCCTAAAGCCATTAATATAAACGACATTAAATAGTCATTATGGAAGTTATCAACGCTATTGGAAGAAGAAAAAGTGCTGTAGCCCGCGTGTATTTGACCGCAGGTAAAGGTGACATTAAAATAAACGAAAAAGATTTTAAAGAGTATATCCCTGTAATTGAACTACAGGCAGCTATTTTACAACCCTTTAAACTTACAGGCAACGAAGGCAAGTATGATGTTGTTGCTACCCTTGATGGTGGCGGAGTAAGAGGTCAAGCTGAAGCATTACGTTTAGGTATCTCAAGAGCATTGTTAAAAATTGATGCCAATCATAGGGTTGCACTAAAGTCTGAAGGACTGCTACGCAGAGATCCACGACGTGTTGAGCGCAAAAAACCTGGACAGCCAGGTGCTAGGAAGAAATTCCAGTTCAGCAAACGTTAATCTATCCTTGGGGGTTAGTTTAGTATCAAAATTATCAGGACTTCTTCATTTGAGGAACTACCTGATAATTGATTTATCGAAGGTAAACTAATAAATAAATTATAATGTCACGTACAACTGTTAATGAACTGTTGGATGCCGGAGTACATTTCGGACATCTTAGAAGAAAATGGAATCCACGTATGGCTCCCTATATTTTTATGGAGCGCAATGGCATTCACATCATCGATCTTCACAAAACCCTTGTAAAACTTGATGAAGCAGCAGAAGCAATGAAGCTTATTGCTAAATCAGGTCGTAAAATTCTTTTTGTAGCAACAAAAAAGCAGGCAAAAGATTTAGTAAAAGAAAAAGTACTAACAATCAATATGCCTTTCGTTACAGAGCGTTGGCCAGGTGGTATGCTTACCAACTTCCCTACGATTCGTAAAACCATTAAAAAAATGAGTTCAATTGATAAACTCATTCAAGATGGTTCGCTAGAGAACATGGGTAAGAGAGAGCGCTTACAAGTTAGCCGCCAACGTGCTAAACTCGATAAGAACTTTGGTAGTATTGCTGATATGAGCCGTTTACCTTCCGCTATTTTCGTTGTTGATATTCTAAAAGAACATATTGCAGTTAGCGAAGCACGTATTTTGAATATTCCTATTTTCGCTATGGTTGATACGAATTCAGATCCTAACCAAGTAAATTTTCCTATTCCATCTAATGATGATGCATCAAAATCAATTGCACTAATCATGGATGTTTTAGTGAAAGCTATTGAAGAAGGTTTGAACGAACGCAAAGCTGATAAAGAAAAAGATTCAAAAGAAAATACTAAGGATAATTCAACTCACGGCGAAGAGAACGAGAGAAAAGTAACCAAGGCAAAAGCTAAGGCTGAAGCTCATGGTGATGCCGCCGCTTCAAAAGAAAAAGAAGAATCTTCACGCAAGAGGATTAAGAAGTCAGAAGAATAACCTTAATACTACAGAATAATGGAAATTAACACAAGTGATATCATCAAATTAAGACAAGTTACCGGTGCCGGTATGATGGATTGCAAAAAAGCACTCACAGAGGCTAATGGTAATTTTGATGATGCTATCAAAATAATTCGTGAAAAAGGTAAAGCTATTGCTAATAAGAGAGCTGACCGTGTTGCAACAGAAGGTGCCGTTTTAGCTAAAACATCAAAAGATAATAAGTTTGCTGCAATATTGGTACTTAACTGCGAAACGGATTTTGTTGCCAAGAATGACAATTTTGTTGGTTTTGCAATTTCAGTTTTGGATTTAGCCATTGAGAAAGCTCCTGCAAACCTTGATGCTCTTAAAGAATTGGTTATTGATGGTAAAAAAATCAGTGATAAAATTTTGGATATGACTGCTGCTGTTGGTGAAAAAATAGAGCTATCATATTACGAAACCGTAAAAGCTGAGAACGTTGCCGCATATATTCACCCAGGTAATCGTGTTGCTTCTATTATTGGTTTCAATAAGGTAGTTGATGCTAATGTAGGAAAAGATTTGACGATGCAAATTGCAGCAATGAATCCAGTCGCAATTGATAAATCAGCTGTTCCACAGAGTGTAATCGATAGAGAACTAGAAATTGGACGTGAGCAAGCTCGTTTAGATGGAAAAGCCGAAGACATGCTTGATAAAATTGCTCAGGGCAAATTAGGTAAGTTCTTTAAAGAAAGTACTCTTGTAGAGCAAGCCTTTATTCGTGATGGAAAAAAGACCGTAGGTCAGTATTTACAAGAAGTTAGTAAAGATTTAGCTGTAACAGGCTTTTTACGATACTCAATACAAGACTAAATTATAAAAGAGCGCTTTAGGCGCTCTTTTTTTTTAGTAATTTTGAAAAAAAAGATTTACATGGTAAAGTATAAAAGAATTTTATTAAAACTGAGTGGTGAGGCATTAATGGCCGAAGATCACTCACCCATAAGCTCACAAAAGCTAAATGATTTTGTGAGCCAGATAAAAGAAATTGCCGATATGGGCGTTCAAGTGGGTATTGTTATTGGTGGTGGCAATATTTTTCGTGGCTTAAAAGGTACCGCAGATGGTATTGATCGTATTACTGGTGATTATATGGGTATGATGGCTACGGTCATTAATAGCTTAGCACTAAAATCGGCATTAACTGCCATTGGCGCTAAAGCACGTGTTTTAACAGCTATTAGAATGGAGCCTGTAGCCGATTATTATAGTCGCGAAAAGGCAAATGATGCCTTAAATAATGGCGAAATAGTTGTATTTGCTGCTGGTACAAGCAATCCGTTTTTTACTACGGATACGGCCTCTACGCTACGTGCTGTTGAAATTGGTGCTGACATTATTATTAAAGCAACCAATGTTGACGGTATTTATACGGCTGATCCTCGTAAAGATCCCTCAGCTACCATGTATGATGAGATATCGTTCGATGAGGCTTATAGTCGGAATCTTAAAGTGATGGATCTTACCGCATTTGCCATGTGTAAAGACAATAATCTTCCAATCATTGTGTTTAATATTCACAAAAAAGGGAACCTGAAAGAGATTGTTTCAGGAAAAAAAATTGGTACAATCGTTAAAAATTAATATTTTTAAACCAATTCTGTTAAAATAAACAGATTAGGAGCTTAAACTTCAATACCACTGCTATGGATGAACAACAAGTAAAAAAACTTTTGGCTACCACCAAAGATAGAATGGAAAAGGCCATAAAACATCTCGACTCAGCACTTTTAACCTTACGTGCTGGTAAAGCCGACCCCAATTTGCTTAATGGCATTATGGTTGATTATTATGGTGCAAGTACACCACTAGCACAAGTTGCTAGTATTAGTACACCCGATGCACGTACCATAGCTGTTCAACCATGGGAGAAAAGCACATTAGGCGCCATTGAGAAAGCAATTTTAATTGCAAATATTGGGCTTACCCCAGGCAATAACGGAGAACTCATTCGTTTAAATGTACCACCACTTACCGAGGAGCGCCGTAAAGATTTAGTAAAACAAGTTAAAACGGAAGCTGAACATGCCAAGGTAAGTATTCGCAATGCACGACGCGATGCTTTAGAGGAATTAAAGAAATTTAAAAAAGATGGCTTGGCTGAAGATGCCGAGAAGAAAGCTGAAACAGAAGCACAACACCTAACCGATAGCCATATAAAAAAAATTGATGAGATCTGTGCAAAGAAAGAAAAAGATATTATGACTGTGTGATATGCTACGTTAAGGTGGCTTCGAGACGCTTCGATTATACTCAGCGCAAGTCCTCAGCCACCTATAGTTTTATGCATAAAATACTACTCTCCACAATTATTGCAAATACTTATACTTTTTCGTTTAGTTAAAACTTTTTCGCGAAAGTTCATAAGTGATTTGTGCTGCCAAATGCTTTTTATATTCAAATTATTGGGCTGCAACCAATGATTTATGTCCTTAAATTCAGGTCCAATTATGTCGGCATCTTTATCGAAACAACATACGGCAATTTGTCCATTCCATGTTATTACAAGGCTACTCCATAAACGTGAGCAACGGTTACTAATTGATTTCTTAAGCTGAATTGATCCATCGCTGCATTTTATATAACGAGCAAATTGGGGGTTTTGTGTTAATAATTGAGATGCATCCGTTGGTGAATAAATTTGTGCTGTTTTAAAAACAATCTTATCTGCTCCATGGGTCTTAAGTATATTTGGCGATATTGCTATTTCATGTTCATTATGTTTAAATACTAAAAATTGTAACCTGATTTTAGGATTGTGTGTGTTTAAATTAACACGAGCAATTTTAAAATGATTAAAGGCCGAAAAAACGTTTTCAATTTTACCGCCTATGCGATATTTCTCATAGCTTTTTTGGGTAAATCCATCGAGTGAAATAATAATGGTGTCAAGCCCCGAAAGCACTGTTTTTAATGCTATTTCTGCCGATATATTCTGTGCATTTGTTGAGAGCGAGGTGTGAACTTTATTGCAATGTGCATATGCAATCATTTCGTTTATTTGTGGATGCAAATAAGGTTCGCCCTGAAAATTTAATTGTATAGCTATGCAATAAATTTTACACTCATCAATTATTTTTTTAAAAAGATTTAGCTCCATTAGTCCACCACCACGCTCGCGGCTTTTATTACCAGTAGGGCATTCGGGACAGTGCAGATTGCAAATACCGCTTACTTCAATACTAATAAAAGCAGGATAACCCCAAACAATAGTACGCTTAAAAATTTGTGAAAGGTGTTGAGATATTTTTAATAAAAAAAGATTGTAAATCTTTCCGATGGATAGATAAGTAATGTTTTTCAAAATCTAAAAATTATAATCTGGTTGATGGTTGAAATAAATTTTAGGTTCTGCTCCCATAATTAGATATCTAAATAATGTATATTGATACTGCATAAATTAAACACCACTTAAATATTATCTGATTTTTGTTGAATAAAAAAAGCATTTTATTTTTATTATTAGGACGCTGAGGCCCTTGAAGCGCCTAAATTTGAAAACTATAGATAAACGGGGCTTCTTCGCCGCGGCGAAAACTCAATGTGGCACCTCAGCCTCCTACATATGTATTTTACAAAGAAATGTATCTTTGGTGTATGATTGTGCAGAATCAATTAATGTATTTCTATTCTGCTTAATTGTACACCATGAACAATTAAAAAAGTGAGGTGGCTGAGCTTGTTGAATACCTGTTTATCAAAAACCCTACTCCATCAACAAACTCAGACTTTAACAATTAATTAATTTTCGAGAATATTATATAACTCATCGAGATTAGGCGTAAGAATAATTTCAGTGCGTCTGTTTTTGCCTCTGGCATCGGGTGTTTTACCCACCTCAACAGGCGAATATTGACTACGACCAGCAGTGGTTAATCGCTTAGGAGCAATCTTTGAATTGTCGAGTAAAATTCTTACAACCGCGGCAGCGCGCTTGTTGCTTAAGTCCCAATTGTCTTTTATTTCGGCATTTGAAATAAAAGGAACATCATCGGTGTGCCCTTCAACCATAATACTAATATCGGTATTTTGTTCAAGTACTTTGCCTAATTTTTTGAGGGCATCAATACCATTTTCGGATATGGCGTAGCTACCCGAACTGAAGAGTAATTTTTCATCTAACGAAACGTATACCTTACCATTTTTGCGGGTTACGGTCAAGCCTTGGCCTTCAAAGCCAAGAAGTGCAGCTGAGATTTTTGTTTTAAGGGCTTTCATCACCGAATCTTTGCGATTCAAAATGCGCTCAAGTTCGACTAAACGATATTTTTGCTTCTCCATTTCTGTTTGGAGTTCATCCAAACTTCGTCTTTTACTTTCAACTTGTCGTTCCAACTCTTTTAACTTATCCTCTTTACCTTGTAGGCTATTTTGTGTTGTTTGAAGTTCTTGTAGTAATCGTTTCGTTTCACGTTCACTACCATTAATGAGCGCTTCTTGCGATTCTTTTAATTTATTATAGCGATCGGCAAGTGTTTTATATTCCTGATCTATTCGAGATAAAAACTCATTGCGCAATATGCTATCTTTTTCAAGTTTTGCAACCTCTTGTTGGCAATTTTTCATATTGGCCTTAAACTCGGTATTTTCAACCGTAAGTTTTTCATTTATACCTTTTAATGAATCGCCATCGTGCTCCATTTTAAGATTTTTCTCAACCAACTCGGCCATTTGGCGAGGAGGAACACACGAAACGGCCATAAATACCGTTAATACAAGAAGAGAAATGATTCGATGGCTTGAAAACATAGCTTTTATATTTTGTTTTGAACAAAGATACGGATTATGGCTCAAAATGATAGGTGAAAGTATTAACAGGAAGCTAACAGTGATCGGCCGCCGCAGTGACAGTTAGATGTTGGGGAGCAATGTTTTGCAATTACCTTATAGTTAATATTATATACCTGAATTTGGGATAACAATACTATTAGGGTCTGAGAAAATCATTATATTTTATTAAATTTGTGAATTATTTAGAGATGGTGACTACTAGTGATTTCAGTATATTAAAAAGGATTAACTCGCCCGATGATCTTAAAACTCTCAGCATTGAAGAGTTAAAACAACTTAGCGGTGAATTACGGAATTTCATCATAGATGTTGTTTCGGAGAACTCAGGCCATTTAGGCTCTAGCTTAGGTGTAATTGAACTAACCGTTGCGCTTCATTTTGCATATAATGCACCCTACGATCAAATTGTGTGGGACGTAGGCCACCAAGCCTATGGTCATAAAATATTAACCGGACGACGTGATGTGTTTCATACCAACCGAAAATACAAGGGTATTGGAGGATTTCCGCGACGTGATGAGAGTCCATATGATGCATTTGTAGGTGGGCATGCATCTGTAGCAATATCAGCGGCATTAGGTATGGCCGTAGCAGCACAACATAATAAAGAAGATGATAAACGTGTGGTGGCTATTATTGGCGATGGCTCCATGTCGGGTGGTTTAGCTTTTGAGGGCCTTAACAATGCAGGCATTCAGAATGCCGATTTGCTCGTAATTGTAAATGATAATAACATTGCCATTGATGCAAATGTAGGGGCACTTAAAGAATATTTGATTGACATTACTTCCTCCTCGGCATATAATAAGCTTAAAAAAGATGTATGGGATTTTATGGGTGTAATGCGATTACGAAATCCACGCCGTTTTATTACTCGAATACAATATGCAATAAAGTCATTTTTATTTAAGAAAAGTAATTTGTTTGAATCACTTGGATTCCGTTATTTTGGGCCTATTGATGGGCATGATATGAAAAGACTTGTTAAAATTTTACAAGATCTAAGAAAGATTAAAGGGCCCAAAGTACTTCATGTTGTAACTACCAAGGGTAAGGGTTATAAGCATGCTGAGATTGATCAAACCGCATTTCATGCACCAGGAAAATTTAATAAATCAACAGGAGAAATTTATACCACGCAAACGAATCATCCGGTAGCACCAAAGTATCAGGAAGTTTTTGGGCGTACCTTACTTGAACTTGCTGAAAAAAATGATAAAATTGTAGGAATAACCCCAGCTATGCTTGCCGGTTCATCAATGAATATTATGAACCGTAAAATGCCTGAACGCATTTTTGACGTGGGAATTGCAGAGGCGCATGCAGTAACATTTTCGGCTGGTTTAGCAAGTCAAGGTTTAATTCCATTCTGTAATATATACTCGAGCTTTATGCAGCGGGCATTTGATCAGGTAATACATGATGTTGCCATACAAAATTTACAAGTAGTTTTTTGTTTAGACAGAGCGGGCTTAGTTGGTAATGACGGTCCAACACACCATGGAGCGTACGATTTGGCTTTTATGCGTTGTGTACCCAATCTTACTATTGCTGCCCCCATGAATGAAGTAGAGTTACGAGATCTAATGTTTACAGCACAATTACCAAATAAAGGTCCCTTTGTAATACGCTATCCCAAAGGACAAGGCGTGATGGTTGAATGGCGTAAACCAATGAAGGAAATAGTAATTGGTAAGGGCGAGATAATAAAAGAAGGAAGCGATTTGGCAATTATTACATTAGGACATGCTGGTAATTTTGCTGTTAATGCAGTAAAAAAGATAGCAGACCAAAACTTGGCTGGAATATATAATATGCGTTTCCTTAAACCAATTGATGCTGATTTATTGCATCATATAATGAATAAATATAAGAATATTATTACTCTTGAAGACGGCACCGTAAAAGGGGGTTTAGGATCTGCTGTGGTTGAGTTTGCTCAAGAGCACGGCTATAGAGTGAATATTAAAATAATGGGTATTCCTGATCGCTTTGTAGAACAAGGATCGCAGGAGGAGTTATATGCTGAATGTGGTTTTGACGAACAGTGTATATGCAAGGTGGTTGACTCATTTGTTAAACATAAAGTGCTTCAGATACATTGAGAGAAGCTGAGGCAATATCATGAAATTAAAATCTATTCATACTTCAGCGTTACCCTTTTCACCTGCGGCTATCCCTTTTTTCTATGGCTGGGTAATCATTCTTGCAACCATGATGGGGTTAATAATGAGTACGCCTGGGCAAACTATCGGTATCATGGTGTTTACCGAGGATATTCTTCAAAGCTACCAAATCACCCGCGATGAATTTAGCATGGCATATATGCTAGGAACTATTTTAGGTGTTTTCTTTTTGAAATATATTGGACGTATCTATGATCAGTATGGAGCACGAATTCCGATAATTATTGGAGCCTTTATTTTTAGTTTTTTTATTTATTGGTTTGCCACTCTTGATCAATCGGCTGAGTGGATTGCACGCGTTTTTCATATTGCATCAAAAGGGAAAATAGTACTTGCATTAATAACAATTTGTTTTTTGGGTTTTAGCGTTTTGGGGCAAGGAGTAATGATTATTGTGCCGCGCGCAATGGCCATGAAATGGTTTGATAAACGCCGCGGATTAGCGAATGGCGTGCTGGGCATATTAGCATCCTTAGGGTTTTTTCTTTCACCTTATTTGTTGCGCCACCTAAAACTTGAAATGGATTGGCGAGAATTATGGAAAATATTATCGTATGCAGTTGGTATTGGATTTACATTATTTGCATTTATTTTTTATCGTAATGAGCCTCAAAGTTGCGGATTGATACCCGATGGAAAAGAAATTCCACAAAAAAGTAATCGTCCGCCAAGCTTACCTGCTGTTGATAAAACATTAGCAGAAGCAATACGTAGCTATTCTTTTTGGGTTTTTACCATGGCCCTGGTAATGAATGCGGTAATCGTAAATGCATTATTATTACACATGGAGTCGGTATTTATTAGTTGTGGAATACCAGTTGAAAGGGGCTTTCATCTTTTTTTACCAATTTGGTTTTTCTCTATACTATTTCTTTTTGGTGGCAGTTGGCTGAGTGATTATATTCGTTTAAAATATATATTGATGATCAACCTTATTGGTATGATCATTTATACTTTAGGAATCATTTTTCTTGCAGATATAAGTGCGGCATATTACATGCTAATAGTTGGGCATGGTATTATTAGTGGCACATTTAATATTTTGGTTGCAGTTACCTGGCCTCGATTTTTTGGACTAAAACATTTGGGAGCTATCTCAGGTTTTTCGCTTGCTTTTATAATTATCGGTAACGCTTTTGGCCCATTTCTTTTTGCCCGATCGCAACATTTTTTTGGAAGCTACCAGCCTGCAGCTATAGCTTGCTTGATTGTTGGAGT
>JBBRXJ010000037.1:0-33577 GCA_038248505.1 Bacteroidales bacterium | reverse complement strand
TAAAAGATTGAACGCAGTGTGCGAAACAGTGTGCGTAAGATAAAAGATATGATTTTTTGGTAAGACTGCAATCAGTCTTTACGGTGTAAGCTAAAAGTAAGTAGCCTTAGCAAACCGTTGGTTTCAGCCACTCACCCACCTCTCCATTGCGGTTAAAGGGTAAATGTCGAACTTTACAAGGTCGCAAAGATAAAAAAAAAATGACTCCTTTTACTATCTCTCAAAAAAACTGTACAAATTATAGGTTTATAAAAGCGGCATTATTCGATACTTGCTATTAATCCTCTAGTTATTAACTTGTTTTGTATCTCCATTAAATTTAATAATGGTCCTCGAACTACCTCGCAGGCTCCTTTATAATGCGCTAGAAGCGTACACTGTTCTGCCTGTAACTCATCGTGCTCGCATACCTCCATAAGTATTTCCATAACACGTTCAAAGCTATTAATATCATCATTGTGTAACAGCAAGCAACGCATGGTATCATGCATGTGGTCAGGCATTTTATTGCCTTGCGGATTTCGGCTATTGTCTTTCATAAGCTTCAACTTATAAAACAAAATTAACAAAAGATTCTAAAAAACAAACAATTATGATATAAAGTGTGATGTAAAAGTGTTGAGTGATAGGCAATCAATTATTCAAGCTCCTGAGCACGCTTAATATTTATTTTTGTTCCATTATTATAGCTTACAATATAAGCATCTGTAAAACCCTGTTTTCGAACTTGTTCCATTGCAGCCTCGGCTAATTTGTAGCGATTAAAAAAACCAGCAAAATACTTAATAACATCACTATCAATACGTTCAGCCGACAAGGGAAAAATCCCTTTAAATTTATCCTGCCCCATTGGCTGACCAAACGATCCTATTTGAACTCGATAAATGATGCCATCAGGCAATAGAATATCAAAAGGAATACTTTGTTGAAGGTTGTAGGGACTTTCTTGAAGAATATCAAATTCGCTAATAATATTAGAATCCGAGCAACTCGGTTTATCAAATACCATTTTTTGCTCGCTTGCAGCCAGTTGTTTATACAATGTACGCAAGGCTACTTCCGCCTCAGCTGCCATTTTATTTCTTCGGTAAGCCTCATTTTTGTAGGTATCTGCTTGCAATGTTTCTGTTGTAGTAAGTGCTAATCTCTTCAGCAATTGCGCCGATATTCGCAAACTATCACTTACATATTGTTTATTAAGAATATCAGAGATGAGTGCATCGCGGCTCGCACTCTGTTTTTCGGGCAATCGTATTGCGTCACTTAAGCGCATCGAATAAACCGAATCATTAAAATAAAGATACTTAGGTACATCTTCAACCTTTGTGCTTTGCACAGTACCGCCTACTATTCGTATGTGATAAATAGTTAAAGAATCAAACGATGTATTTCTATCTGTTGCTAAAAACGAGGAGCTTTTGCTTGGAATATAAAAATAATCGTTGGCTGGCGAACTTATTGGATAGGGCATACTTTGGGCCAAGGACCATACTCCTGTTAAACTATCATGGTCGCGAAAATAAATATCAAAACCACCCAAGCTTGAATCTGAAATGGCTGAATAATATAATCGCATTTCATTTTTATTAAAAACCGGATAGTTTACCTTAAATGTTAAAGCAACCGATGCCAAACTACTTGCCCCCGAATACTCAAGCATCATCTGATAATGCTTGTCAATCTCTTTTTTAAATATGTGAGTACGATCAATGAGCTCAACATTTAAAATGGTATTTGAGGCTGATATATTTTGCATAGTCGAATTTAAAAGCTTGCGTGCAACGTTTGTCATTGCTCCACTATCTGCTGAGAGATATATGTATTTTTGAAGTAAAGATGCTGCCTCATCAAAACGCAACACAGCAAAATTCACTCTTCCTAAATAAAAATAAACATCTATCGGAACATTATAAATACGGCAATAATTAAGATGAACTAAGGCTTTCTCATTATCTATGCCCATAGCAGCTAAAGATGCGCCATAATAATAATGAAACTGTGCATTTTCCTTATCGTCCTCAAGTAATCGCAAACATTTATTGCATACCTGCTCATAGGCCGAATGCTTAAATAATTCGGCAATACGACTTAAATCAGAGTTCGTATTATCCAATTGCGCGTGTAAATTAAACGACACTAAGAAGATAGATAACATGAATAATAGACTGGTATTTAGCCTATTTTTAAAAATTGACGATAAGATACAGCCTGTTGAAAACATTTGCAAAAAACTCCGCCCCTCTAAGGACTTTTTATTAATCTTTGTAAAAATAGTATAAATATTTAAGATTTAACCGTTTAATAATAAATGCCAAAATAGTGGCAGTTCTATTATAACAATCATCTTAAAATCATTTAAATATGGCACAATTAAAAGAAGGCGACCAAGCTCCAGCATTTACCGCAACTGATCAAAACGGGAAAAATATTTCTTTGAGTGATTTCAAAGGCAAAAAAATAATATTGTATTTTTATCCTAAAGATGATACTCCTGGCTGTACTGCCGAGGCATGTAATCTTCGCGATAATTATGCTGATTTAACAGCCAAAGGCTTTGTAGTTATAGGCGTAAGTCCTGACGATGAAAAATCACATCAACGTTTTATAGGGAAATTCATTTTGCCGTTTCTTTTGTTAGCAGACAAAGAGAAACAAATTCTTTCAAAGTACGAGGCTTGGGGCGAAAAAATATCTTATGGGATAAAAAGTGTGGGCGTATTGCGAAAAACATACATCATTGATGAGCGTGGTATTATAGCACACATTATCACAAAAGTTGACACAAAAGAACACACACAACAAATTTTCAATGAACTAAAAACAAAATAATATATGGAAAAAGAAACAAAAGAAAAAGACAAAGACAAGGACAGTAAATCGCCAAATGCTATCAATAAAGACAAGCTAAAAGCACTACAGCTCACGCTTGACAAAATTGAAAAAGATTACGGCAAGGGAGCAATAATGAAAATGGGCGATCGTCCGGAGAATGATTTTCCCGTAATATCAACTGGATCATTATCTGTTGATATAGCACTGGGTATTGGCGGTTTTCCTCGTGGTCGTGTTATTGAAATTTACGGCCCCGAATCATCTGGTAAAACAACACTCGCTATACATGCCATTGCAGAAGCGCAGCGTAATGGTGGCATTGCAGCCTTTATTGATGCTGAGAATGCCTTTGATAGTGCATATGCTGCAAAACTAGGCGTTGACATTGAAAATCTATTAGTTTCACAACCCGATAATGGTGAGCAAGCTCTTGAAATTACCGATCATTTAATTCGTTCAGGGGCTATTGATATTATTGTTATTGACTCCGTAGCAGCACTCACCCCAAAGGCAGAGCTGGAGGGAGATATGGGCGATTCAAAAATGGGTTTACAAGCACGTTTAATGTCGCAAGCTTTACGTAAACTAACAGCAAATATTAACAGAACAAATACATGCTGCATTTTTATCAATCAGCTACGCGATAAGATTGGCGTTATGTTTGGCAATCCGGAAACAACTACGGGTGGTAATGCACTTAAGTTTTATTCATCCATTCGTATTGATATACGACGTATTGGCCAACTTAAAGATGGTGATGAAATCGTTGGTAACCGCACCCGGGTAAAAGTAGTAAAAAACAAGATGGCACCGCCTTTCCGTCGTGCAGAGTTTGATATAATGTACGGTGAAGGAATTTCCCGTACAGGCGAAGTACTCGATATGGGTGTAGAACTTGAAGTGGTAAAGAAAAGCGGTTCTTGGTTTAGTTATGGCGACACCAAACTAGGACAAGGTCGTGATAGCGTGATTGCACTACTAAAAGACAACGCAGAACTAATAAAAGAGATTGAAGTAAAAATTGTTGATGCTGTGAAAAGCGGCAAAAAGGTTAAATTCGGTAGCTAATAAGCATTCGCCGAGAAGTTAAAAGGCTGATATATTAAAAAACATAATGGAGCGAGGGGCGATGCAAAGGTATCTCCTCTCCTCTTCTTTTCAAGTCTGAAAATCATTTTCTCATTAATTCCCTGAATATTTTCGAACCCACCATATCCACATTCCAAAGACGGCAAAATACATAATGCCACGCATTACATACAAATGAATTATTTTAACCATGTGTGGATCGAATTGGAGTGGTAAAAGTGCAAAGACAGTAACACGCCAGGAATTAAGAAATATAATTACAAGAATACCGAGCGGTATAAACCAAAATTTAGATTTTACATTACCTGGATAAATAAGAATAAACCCGAGGAACATATAAATAAGTCGCCAAGCCATACATGCTGGAATCATTTTCACCGCCAACACGCCATCAGCAGTAAGTATGCGACCACTAATTATAGGATGCCAACCAAATAATCGCAACTCCATTTTTGTGATCGAAAGAACAATGATAGACATAAAATCATCCATAGCAGTTCGTATTTGAATATACAAACCAGCTTCGCGCTCAAGAGTAATAAAAACAAACCAAATAATAAATAGCAACATACCGTTTATCAAAAAACGATCGAGGGTAGCTAGTTTGCGGTAACGCTGCATTAAAGCATTTATCATGGTTTTACTCTTTGTTTTTTTTGCCAAACAATCTCTTAATGCCATAAGCAGCTCCAGCTAATGCCAAAATACTTAAACCACCATCAATAGGCGCACCACCTGGATCGGGAGGGCCTTGTGCAAGTAATTTAAATCCTACTAATAATGCAAAAAACAATAAAAAAAGTTTCTTATTCATAAATCTAATTGTTTCTAAAAATTAATACTATTATAAAACATCTGTTTATTTTCTATTTAAAAAACGAATTATACAGATTTATTAGTGTTTAAAAACACCATCATTTCTATACGAATATACTTCAAAAATTGTTTCAATCTCTAAAGTTTAGTAGAAATAGTATATCTAATCGCTTGTATAAAAGAAATTACAATACGTTTAATACTGGTAAAAGGCTGTAAAATCTTATATCGTGGCACTTTGTGCAAGGGCTTTGCCCCTGCGAATGTATAAAGTGGGTTAAAAACAAGAGATCAACAAACACAACAAATTACAAATCAATACAATATCAAATTTATTTAAGAATAGGTGATGTAAATAACCCATTAAAATCTCAAAAAGCGCAACTATAAAATACGTTAAGCGTAAAACTATAATAACTTAGCAAAAGAATATATTTATTAAAATCAAAAAATAAAACCATGAAAAAATTAAAACTATCGCTTATTGTAACTCTAAGCTTCTCATTTATTTGCTTAACAAATGTGTTTTCGCAAGCTAGGTATAAATAGTACGGGAGCAGCACCCGATGCAAGTGCCATGTTGGATGTAACAAGCACCTCAAAAGGAATGCTTATTCCTAGAATGACTGCAGCACAAAAAACGGCAATAAATCTTCCTTCCACAGGGCTAATGATATACCAAACTGATGGTACAACAGGGTTTTACTATTATAATGGTTCTACATGGAACATTGTTGGTGGCGGTGGCAGTTCACAATGGACTACAACGGGTAGTAACATTTATTATAACACAGGAAATGTTGGTATTGGAACAGCAACACCAGACTCCGGCATACTGGATATTAGAACTACAACACAAGGAGTACTTTTACCTAAATTAAGCAATTTAAACATGACTAATGTTGCGATGAAAAAGGCTAAAGGAGCTTTAATCTATAATACAACTCAAAACCATTTTATGTATTATTACAACTCTGTTTTAGGTTGGCAAAGAATATCACCATGGCTTATCGGTCCTTCAGGAATCGTTTCATATAGCGGTGGAGATGTTGGTGTAAATACTGCACAACCTAAATCATCTTTTCATGTTGAAGGATCTCTTTCCTTACCTATAACAGCATCAATAACAGGAGATTACCCAATTGCAGCTAAAGATTATACAATTTTGTGCGACGCTACTTCGCCAGGTTCGATTTCATTGAATTTACCAGCCGCAGGAGGATGTAAAGGACGTATTTATATAATAAAATCAATAGGTACAGGTGAAATCTATTTAATAAGACAAGGTAGCAGCGATTATGTAGAAGGGATTCAAGCTGATTATACAATTATAGCTCCAAGCACTATTACCATCCAATCTGATGGAAATCTAAATTGGTACATAATTTCAAAATTCTAATCATGCGAAATAACTTAGCTATTATGCATTATAAGAGTTTAAAAACATTTTTCATTCTTATAATCTTTTTGTCTGGCCTGCATTTATTCTCGCAAGGCATATACAATAACGGGGCTACCATAGTTGTTGGCTCTGGCGCCAATGTTATTATAAGCGGTGGCTACTTAAATGATAATGCAGGAAGTATTTTGCTTGATGGTATTATAAAATTAACAGGCATTTGGACCAACAACACTGCTAATATTGTTATTGCCAATGCCAATACAACAGGCGAAGTCGTTTTTAGTGGCTCTTCTTTGCAAAATATTGGTGGTAGCACGAGTGATTATTTTGCTTTTCCAAAAATCACTATCAATACTGGCGCTTCTGTACAAGTGGCTGCCGGCAAACATGTAACAGTAAAGGGCACTACAAGTATAGCCGATACCTGTACTTTAATTTTACAATCAACAACAGGAAGTCAGCCTATTGCTGCAACCTTTATTGATAATGGCTTTAGTGGTTCGGGTACAGCTAAAGTTAAAATGTGCTTGGATAGTTGCACCTTAGTTAAGCGAAGGTATTGGTATTTCTCATCACCTGTGGCTGATGCAAAAACCGATATTCTTAAAGGAGCTTTATCATACAGATATACAGAAACAACAAGTGCATGGGTTAAAAACACTAATTATTTACCTTGGGATAATTTGAGTGCTGGTCGTGGTTATTCAATTCAAATAGCAAAACCACAAACTTACGATTTTGTGGGAGTACCAAATACTGGAAATATTAATATTGTGGGATTGACAAATAGCGGAGGTGTATTGGGAGGCTACAATTTGGTTGGCAACCCCTATCCTTCCTATCTTAATTGGGATGCCGTAGCCAAATCAAATTTAGCTTTTACAATAACTTTTAGAACCAGGAGCACAATCGGGAACAAAGTATATGATACATGGGATGGGGAAACTGGCACATCAAATAACGGGAATGGTCCAGTTGATGGAATAATTGCACCTATGCAATCGTTTTGGGTACAAGTTAATCCCACAACTATTGGCTCGGTTAGTTTTACAAATGCCGAAAGAACACACACTGCGGGCAATCATGCATATTTAAAGGGAACATCAAGCAATAACTTTTTCAGAATTGCTTTAAGCGATAATAGTCGGTCAGATGAATTAATTATAAAACAAGGCAATGATTATTCAGATAGTTTTGATTCGTATGACTCAAGAAAGATGTTTCTTAATGATTCACTTACAGCCGAGATCTACACCTATACGCCAACAATGGAGTTTATTGTTATACAAGCAGTAAAACCTATATTATCGCATAAAGCATTTGATGTTGGTTGCCGAATTCCAGTTGCAGGTATCTATAAATTCACAGCAAATTTAACGGAATTATCGCCCGACAATAGCGCATACCTCGAAGATACTATTACGAAGGCAATGCATGATTTACGTCTGAATGCAGAATACACCTTTACTACAGGAATTATAAATGATAGTAGTCGTTTTAAAATTCATATATATAATTTATCGGTTGGTGTTTTACCCGAGAATGAAAAAGTGAAGACTGAGGTTTATAATCAACTACGAATATTTGCCTCAAGTGAAGGAGTAAGCATACAAAATTGCAAAACCGAATCAGAAATTAGTATGTATACTATTTTAGGCGAAAAAAAATATCATAAACGAGCAGATAGTGACAATGTCCTTATCCCAAACACTTTTAAAGATGGCTGCTATATTATAAAGGTAGACGAAAAGGCAAAGAAAATTATACTACACAGATAATTCCTTTTAGCTATTATTATATCGTTTACATAGGGCGCGACAAATAGTCGCACCCTATATATTTATAATTCACAAAGCCAAAATATCGCTTTCTAGTATATATTTGCATACTGATTATTCTAGCTATGTTTTTCAATCCGATACCATATAACGAACCACTCTTCAGACCTCCTGCCGAAACCAACTCAGCCATTATTCAAGTAACACTAGGTTGCTCGTGGAATAAATGTGCCTTTTGCGAAATGTATACCTCCAAAACATTTCAGATGAAGAAATTCGCAGAGCTACAAGAGGAGATAAAGCATATATCAAAATATTATTCGGGAGTTAAAAAGATTTTTTTAGCTGATGGAAATGCCTTTGTATTATCGGCCAATAATCTTATTCCAATATTGCATGAAATTAATTCCGTATTTGGAAAAACACAAAGAATATCCTCTTATGCCTTACCAACAGATATTCTTAATAAAAGCGTTGACGAATTAAAAGAGATTCGCAATTTGGGGTTAAAACTACTTTATATAGGAGTAGAATCGGGTGATGATGAATTACTAAAACTCATTAATAAAAGCGAGACCTACCAATCAACCAGAGATGGTATTTTAAAGGCTCACGAGGCTGGAATTGAAACTTCAATAATGATTTTAAATGGCTTGGGAGGCCGAATATATAGTTCGCAACATGCCATAAACACAGCTAAACTAATAAATGAAATAAATCCAAAACTGCTATCCTCATTAACTTTGAGCCTTCCGTTTGGTGAAACACATTACCAACAAAGGTTTAAAGGGAATTACCTTCCACAAACCATTGTTGAACTAGCTAGCGAATTAAAACTTTTTATTGAACATACAAAGCTTAACAATGTCATATTTCGAAGCGATCATGTATCAAATAACTTAGTATTAAAAGGCATTTTATCAAAAGATAACGAGGCACTTTTAAAGGCCATTCAAAATGCAATTGATACTACGTATAGTTGTATTTATCCAACAACTCCCTCCATACTATAATTTGAATAATCTTGCCAAGTGCACATAAAAAAAGCCGCTCAATTGAGCGGCTTTTATTTTCTTTAATATTTGAATTACTTAACGGTATCCATGTAAGCAATAAGATCGAGGATTTTGTTTGAATAACCCCACTCATTGTCATACCAGGAAACTACTTTTACAAAATTATCGTTGAGAGCAATACCTGCTTTTGCATCAAAAATTGATGTGCGTGGATCAGTAATAAAATCGCTTGATACTACTTCGTCTTCAGTATAACCAAGTATTCCTTTTAATTCGCCATCAGCAGCAGCTTTCATAGCTTTTTTAATCTCTTCGTATGAAGCAGCTTTCTCTAAACGGCAGGTTAAGTCAACAACCGAAACGTTGAGAGTTGGTACACGGAAAGCCATACCAGTTAATTTACCTTTAAGAGCAGGAATAACAACACCAACAGCTTTAGCAGCACCAGTTGATGAAGGTATAATATTACCAGCAGCAGCACGACCACCTCTCCAATCCTTAGCTGAAGGACCGTCAACAGTTTTTTGTGTTGCAGTAGTAGCATGAACAGTGGTCATAAGACCTTCAACAATACCAAATTTATCGTTTAACACTTTAGCAATAGGAGCTAAACAATTTGTTGTACATGAAGCGTTTGAAACAACAGTCATGTCTTTCGTGTATGTTTTATTGTTAACACCCATAACAAACATAGGGGTATCATCTTTTGAAGGAGCTGACATTACAACCCTCTTAGCACCAGCTTTAATGTGCGCTTCGCCTTTTTCTTTTGTTAGGAATAAACCAGTTGATTCAACAACATAATCAACACCAACTGCACCCCAATTGAGGTTTGCAGGATCTTTTTCTGCAGTTACACGAATTGCTTTACCATTTACGACCAATTTACCATCTTTTGCTTCAACTGTACCTTTGAATTGACCATGAATGCTATCATAACGAAGCATATACACCATGTAATCAACATCAATAAGGTCATTGATAGCTACAACTTCCATGTCTTTACGTTCGATTGCGGCACGAAATGCGAGTCTCCCGATACGGCCGAATCCGTTAATACCTACTTTTATCATTTTTTTGAATTATTTAGTTATTGATTAATAATTATTTATAAAAATTACGGTAAATATAGAAAATTAGAGGCAAATAACCGAGACGGATGATGAATTTTTAATAGTATTGTTTAATCATAGATAGGATGTTGAGGGTAAATACCCTTTTTTAAAACTCTAAGCACATGTTAAAAAGCAGTAAATAATTTTTGTTTAGAATATTTCTAAATAGATTATTTAATTATCTTTGTTATATAATTAATAACCATAAAAAACACATACGATTATGAGTGTACTTGTTGGAAAAAAAGCGCCTGTATTTAAGGCAGCCGCAGTAATAAATGGCGGTGAAATAGTTAATAACTTCTCCTTAGAGCAATATTTAGGTAAAAAGCATGTGGTGTTTTATTTCTATCCTGCTGATTTTACTTTTGTTTGCCCTACTGAAATTATTGCATTTCAAGAAAAGTTAGCCGAGTTCGAAAAACGTAATGTAGCTGTAGTAGGCTGCTCAACCGATACGGAATTCTCACATTGGAAATGGCTACAAACCGAGAAAAAAGATGGTGGCATTAAAGGAGTGAAATACCCATTAGTTGCTGATGTTAGCAAAACAATTGCTATGAATTATGATGTTTTGGCTGGTGGTTTTGAATTTAACGATGATGATAGCATGTCGTTTGAAGGAACACCCCTCGCATTTCGCGGATTATTTTTAATTGATAAGAATGGTATTGTTCGTCACCAAGTGGTAAATGACCTTCCTCTGGGCCGCAGTATAGATGAAGCGATACGTATTGTTGATGCCTTGCAATTTTTTGAAGAGAATGGCGAAGTATGTCCTGCCGATTGGCATAAAGGAGATAAAGCAATGAAAGCAACACAGGAAGGTGTTGCATCGTATTTAGCTCATAAATAATTCTACATAATTATAATTTAAAGGCCGCAGCAAATTTGCTTGCGGCTTTTTTATTTCTAAAAAGGACTATCTTTACGAGATGATTACAGCATTTAAAAAGCATATTGAATCGAATGCACTATATACGACAAAACACAAAATTATTGTGGCTGTAAGTGGTGGCATTGATTCCAGTGTATTATTACATCTTTTGCATGCGTGCAAATATAAATGTATTGTTGCACATTGTAATTTTGGTTTACGCGGAAAAGAATCAGATGCCGATGAACTTTTTGTAAAAAAACTGGCAAATAAATACTCATTCCCATTTCGTAGTATTCGTTTTGAAACTTCAAATTATGCTATTGAACACGGCATTTCAATTCAAATGGCGGCACGTGATTTACGCTATAACTGGTTTAATGAATTACTTGAAATCGAAGAATCTGAAGCCATTGCCATTGCCCATAATAAAAATGATGTAGCTGAAACCATGCTATTAAATTTGAGTAGAGGTACCGGCATAAGAGGACTATCGGGTATTCAAGTGCAATTAGGTAGGATTACAAGACCTTTATTATTCGCCAAACGTGATAAAATTGAAACGTACGCAAATGCAAATAAAATAAAGTTCAGAGAAGATAGCAGTAATAAACAAACCAAATACAAAAGAAATCGTATACGACATATCGTTATTCCAGAACTTGAAAAATTAAATCCCTCCTTTATTGATAGCATAAGCTTGAGCGCAACCAATATCAAAGCCAGTGTGGATTTTTATAGCGATTGTATTCTTAAAATTAAAAACGAAATTATTACCACCAAGAAAGATCAGTTTTTTATAAATATTGCAGCAATAAAAAATAATAAACACGGGCATATTATACTATATGAATTGCTACGTGAATATGATTTTAATGGAATTCAGTGTGATGCTATTTATCAATCATTAACCAAACAGGCAGGCAATCTATTTTCATCTTTACACTATACGCTAAACGTTGATAGAGAACAACTCATTATAAGCAAACAAAAAGATAAAATCCCGAGCACGGTATTAATTAAAAAAAGCACAAAAGAAATATCAGTCCCTATTGCACTTAAGATAGAAAAAAAAACACTTGGCAAGAAAAAATACGATCCAATACAGTCTTCCAAAATTGCATCTCTTGATGTCAAATTACTACAATTTCCACTCACCCTACGTTTGTGGGAGACCGGTGATCGTTTTCGCCCCTTAGGTATGAGAAGCAGCAAAAAGCTATCCGACTTTTATACCGATATTAAATTGAGTAGAGCTGAAAAAGAGTGTACGTATGTGATAACATCAAATAACGAAATTGTGTGGGTGGTTGGACATCGTATTGATGATAGGTACAAAATCACAACAGAGACCAATGCAATCGTTGTGATTAATGTGATGTAATGAAATTAGCTTTCAATTTTTGTAGTTACATTTATTTATCATATATTCATCATTCATATTTAAGAAAATAGATGCCACTAGATACCATACTATATATTGATGATGAGCAATTTAACCTTAGTGGTTTTAAATCTGTATTTTGGAAACATTATAATATATTATTAGCTGAAAATACCCTAGATGCCTCTATACTGCTCGCAGAAAATGAAATTAAAGTCATTATTTGCGATCAAAAAATGCCAAACGAAACGGGGCTTGAGTTTTTTAAACGTATTGTTAATCATTATCCCGACATTATTTGTATCATTCTAACAGCATTCTCAGATGTTGAGATAATGATGCAAGCAATAAACCAAGGTGGCATTCACCGATATATGCTCAAGCCTTGGGATAAAAACGAAATGCTCATTACGCTCAACAATGCAATTAAAACTTTCGACTTAAAAAATCAAAATAAATTATTGATTGATGAGTTAATGCAAAAAAATATTGATCTCCAAAACAGCGAAAAAAAATTCCGAAACATATTTAACACAAGTAGCGATGGTGTTTTCATTACCGATATACAGGGGAATTTTTTAGATGCCAACCAAACAGGCATTGAGCGAAGCGGAATTAGAAAGGAAGATTTCTTGAAACTCAATATTTTTGACATCGCTGAAACGAATATTGAAGAACTTAAAATTAAGTTCGCAAACATTGAGGACAATGTGCTTTACAATAATGAAACATCATACACCAACAGAAACGGACAGAAAGTAATTATTGAAATTGGCACACGAATTATTGATTATGATAATAAAAAAGCGCTTCTTCACATGTCTCGGGATATTACCGACCGCCGCTTAATGGAGCAACGAATACTTCAAACTATAATAGATACTGAGGAAAAAGAACGAAGCCGAATGGCAAAAGAGCTTCATGATGGTGTTGCTCCAGTTCTTTCTGCGGCTAAAATATATGCACAGTCGTTAACAAATTTAGCAGATGCCTCAATACAACCGTACATTATTACAAAGATTGAAGAAACTATTCTTGAAGCAATTCAAAGTGTATCTGAGATTTCAATTAATTTGAGTCCGCATATTCTTCAAAACTTTGGCTTGGTAGTAGCCATACAATCATTTGCAAATAAAGTTTGTGAAACTAAAAACATAGCAGTAGATGTTAGCACAAACTACGAGGGACGTTTACCCTCAAACATAGAAATTAATTTATACCGAATTTGTATTGAATTACTAAATAATACACTAAAATATGCACACGCTAGTAAAGTTCAGTTTATCTTTAACAAAACGAGTACTATTGAAATAATATATATTGACAATGGATGTGGCTTTGATTATGACATTACTGTAAACACAAACAAAGGGATGGGATTATTTAATATTAACAACAGAATAAAATCATTAAACGGAGAAATAATTTACATTACAGCCCCATCAAAAGGCACTAGAATTGAAATAAAAATACCACTTTAAAATGAGTCATTCAGAAATAATTACAATCGGCATTGCTGATGATCATGCGATTTTTCGCGATGGTTTAAAATTTATGCTTTCAAGTAACCCATGTTTCAAACTATCATTTGAAGCTGAAAATGGAAATGATCTCATTGAAAAAAATGCTCAGTTTAAACCAGACATTATACTCACAGACATTTCAATGCCCGAAATGGATGGCGTTGAAGCGACACAAAAAATCATTAAAGAGTATCCGTCTACGAAGATAATTGCCCTCTCAAGCTATGGAGACGAAATATACTATTACAGAATGATTAAAGCAGGGGCCGCAGGTTTTGTTCTTAAAAAAGCCAATAAACAGGAAATTGAAGAGTCCATACATACTGTAAAAGATGGCGGAAACTTCTTCCCTGAAGACTTACTCCGAAGAATTGTTTTTAAAATAAATTCTGGCGAGAATGAAGCAGGTAAAGCAGTAGCCGATTTATCTAAACGAGAAAAAGAAATCTTATTATTGATATGCCAGGGGTTTTCAAATAATGAAATTGCTGAGAAACTCTTTATTAGTCCTAAAACAGTTGACAATCACAGAACGAACCTCTTAGCTAAAACAGCTACACGCAACTCACCTCATTTAGTTTTATACGCCATTCAAAATAAACTAATTGAAATTTAAATCTACTAAAATCAGCCTCTGCTGATCAAATCTCACCCACTCACTTCTTTTAGGGTAAATTCCTCTCCTTAAAGGTGGATTATACTCTTATAATACAATCTTGAGAGCTCTATCTTTGTATTACAAAATGATGCTTAATATGGAACAACATGTGATTAAGAAACGAATCCAATTATTTATTGGTGTATCTATTATGATATTCGTTTTAGTAAGTTTAATGGTCTTTTTAACAATGAGTATGATGAATGAGCTGGGTTTAAAAGCCTACAAAGCAGCACATTAAAAAATAAATCATCATCAAATAGTAAGCAAAAAGGTTAAAAAAAATGAAACCACTAAACATCATAATAGCAGATGATAATAATACGTTCAGGCAGGGATTGCGTTTCTTTCTTGAAAACATACAAAACCATAAAGTAACAGCCGAAGCAAATAATGGAATTGAACTACTCAATATTAGTAAAATACAATATGCCGATATTTTATTAGTTGATATTGAGATGCCCGAAATGGATGGAATTACGGCAATAAAGAAAGTACTATTTCACAACCATCATTTAAAAACAATTGCAATTACCGGATATCAAGACTCAACCTATCTTGTTGAGCTTATAAACGCCGGCTTTAAAGGTTGTGTTTTTAAGAAGAATATATTTGAGGAGCTTATGCCAGCCATTAAGAATATTATGGCAGGTAAAACATATTTTCCATCCAATATTAGTTTAATGAATAAAGAGGTGCAAATAATAGCTACACCAATACTTTAAGAAAAACGTTACTGAAATTAATTACGTTCTTTGTTTATTGATTTTTATTTTAAGAAGGCATTACACTAAAGGCTGTAGCTACAGACAGATACGATATATCATTTCCATCACTCTATCTATTGAATAGGGCTTGGTTAGGAGCTCATCAAATCGAACATCCTTATAATCATCAAAAAAAATACTAGGGTTATGTGCGGTTAGGGCTATTACAGGAATAGATGACTTTCTTCCCATTTTATTTCGAATATGCAAAATGGTCTCAATACCATTCATAACGGGCATTTCAATATCCATTAAAACTACATCAATAGCATCATTAGAATCAATAAGATCAACGGCAATTTTACCATTCTCTGCTTGTAAGCACAAATGCCCCTCTGATTGTATGATTTGTGATAGTAGAAAGCGATTCACATAAATATCATCAACTACAAGTATGGTAAGTTTTTTCATAAATTAACCAAGATTATTCAAGGTTCGAATAATATCCATACTTATAATCTCAACCTTGCCATTTTCTATTTCAATAATCTTATCGTTTTTATATTCGGTAAGCGTTCTAATAAAACTCTCCTTAGTTGTACCAGCAAAGTCAGCCAATTCTTTTCGTGTTAAAGGAAAAGTAAAAGAATTACTCTTATAAATAACTTCCGAAAAATAAAGGAGTACTTCAGCAATACGACCAGGTAATTGTTTGTAAATCTGATTTAACAACTTATCAAACAAAAATTGATTCTCTTTGCTTAGTGCATTCATCAATTGATTTGTATACAAAACATTATTTTGAATTATTGATTTAAAAACATCAAAATCAATAGAGCATACTTCACAATAATCAATCGAAGCTGCTGAATTAGTATATTCTACACCCCCAAAAAGACAACTTAAACCAATAAAACTCCCTTCCTGATCAAGCTTTAGAATATGACAACGATTATTACGACCCTCTTTATATACCTTAACTAAACCGCTATTAATAAACATTATTTGAGAAGTACGTGTATTCTGTTTAAAGATAATACTATGATTACTATACGATGTCAGACTACAACGTGATGAAAGTAAATCACACTCTTCTTTTGAGAGTAATTCAACAAATGGTATTTTAAAATTTTCAGGCAAGTTTTTACGGAATTACAATAACTAACTCATTATCAACTTAAATACAATAATGCTACATTTATAAATATACGAAAAAAAATGACTTAGCTAAAAAACGGTGATTAGAATCACCTTAAAAGGTAAGGAATGTCACTCGAAATTCGTTGCAAAAGATATACAATGAATGTAATTTTGAACTATGATATTATTAAAAATATGAATAATACTTATAAAATACTCGCAATTGACGACTCAGCAACGAACAACACCCTACTAGAGGCTGTATTGAGAACTAAGGGCTATGAAATATTAGCTGTTGAGAGTGCTAAAGAAGCATTTAAAACTCTTGAAACAAACAAGGTTGATCTTATTTTACTTGATTTGTTAATGCCAGGGATAAGCGGATTTGACTTTTTAAAAGAAATAAAGAGAAACAGCTTATTAAAAAACATACCAGTAATTATTATCTCAGCAGCGGGCACTGAAAAAAACAAAGCTGATACACGAACACTAGGTGCCATCGATTTTGTTGAAAAGCCAATAGACATTAACATATTCCTTGAAAAAGTAGAAAAACAACTAATAAAATAAATTATGGAAACATTTTATTTCTCAGGCAACAATCCCTACAAGTATAATTATTATATCTTGCATATTCAGGTTTATCATATTTTTTAACCTTTTACACTAAACCTATGACAATCGACCAAAACCTGCTAAACAAGTACTCTATCAGCGAAGTAATATCTATCTTTTCTGATATTGATGAAAAAATTATCTCTTTGCACAAATGCTCGTCAGAGGATTTTTTAGGCTTAAACGATCAATTTAAAAAGAGTTATAAAGAAGCCAAAATTGTAGCTGATAATGCAGCAGGAATTTTTGAAATACTTTCAGACAAGAACCAGTCAGCCAACTTTTTAGACCAGATTGAAAGCTACCATCAGCAGCTATCAGAATACAATAGAGCGGTATCCTCATCTATAGGTCATTTACATGTATTTTTTGAGCGACTTTCACGTAACCTTGATTTAATGTTTGTTTCAACCAACAACTTTAATCAAAACCTAATGTCTCTTAAACTATTGGCCACCAATTTAAAATTAAACAATCCATTAAACGATAAAAAAAACAACCTAGATGCGCCTGTAAATACCGTGGCGCGGCTTATTGACAATATTAAAATCGTTTATAATTCATTTACAAACAACCTGGAAGATTTAAAAGAAAATGCCGATCATAGCTTGTGGAGTGTAGACCGATTAAATCATTCATATAGAGGAGAGATGGATAAAGTTCTTTCACGAATAAAATCTGGAAAAGAACTCTTAAGCGAAAAGAATAAGGAATCGATGATTCGTATTCCTGAACTGACCAAAGCAACCGAAAATAGCTCTCAAAACATTGCAAAAATAATTACCAATTTGCAATATCATGATATCATTCGCCAAAAGATTGAGCATGTACAACGAGTACACAAAGAAATACTGAATGAACTTTCGCAATATGATGGGCAAGATACAAATAGCCTTTCGATTGATGGCAAGATGAATTGCTACATCAAAATTAGAGATATTGCAGGTTTACAAGCATCACAATTATTACACGCCAATAAAGAATATCAAAATGCTATTGAAACAATAACGCAACGCTTACTCGATTTGGGCGATAATATGAATAGCATATCGGATATGTGCGAGCAATTTACTGGCGACCAATCAGAATCGAGTCCAAACTATTTTGAAGATATTTTACGCAAATTGCAAGAGGCTAGTCATTTCAAAAATGATATCAGCAATATCAATATGGAGTACCTCAAAATAACAGAAAATGCAATCACTAAATTAGAAGTATTTGGTAAATCCTATGGCCGTATTTGCGATGCCGATAATAAATTACAAAAAGTGGTTGCCAGTTTTTTGAAAATACTTGAAGATGCCAAGGATCAAAAAACTGTTAGCATGATTCAAGAAATTATAAAAGACATTGAAGATTCTGTTGAGAAAATTGGCATGCACGTAAAAACTATTGATGAGCTTAAGGACTCAACAATTAATAACATCCCGGTAATCATTTCAGAAGAGAAGAATCGTCAAATACTTGAAGATATTGCAACCAACTCAAGCCGAGTACTTAGTATGATGGCTGAAAAAAACACTCGACTTTTTGAATTATTAAAAGCAAATAAGGATATTAGTGGAAATATATCTTTGGAGATTAAGCAAGCGGTTGCTGATGTAAAGTACTATGAGTATTTTGACAATATGATTGAGAAAATTATAGCTGAACTCAATAGTATTAGCACAAAACTGAGCCCATGCGGTGTTGCAGGAGAAACTAGTAAAGAGAGCCTTGAACGTTTGAAACAACATTATACCATGCAAAGTGAACATGCCATACATGAATACAACGCCTCTAAGCATCATAAGGGAGAAATTGATATATTTGAAGGAAATAGCGTTATACAAACAAACGCTGATGATGATGATAATCTTGAATTATTTTAAATAATATAAAAAGCATGAAAAAAGAAAGCATTAAAATAAGTCAGGCCAAGAACGATGAAACGGAAGTACATATTCATCTTCCTGATGATCTTTCACTTGAAAATGCCCAAGCATTAAAAGAAAAAATGGAATCTCTTATTGATAAATATTCGCATTTTGTATTTAAAGTAGAAAATGCAAATAATGTAGAATTAGTTTTTTTGCAACTTTTATACTCTATTTATCGTACATGTGAAGAAAAAAAGAAAGAAGTTGAGTATCACATTGACTTAAATAAGGATGCATTGACACTTTTAACTAATTCCGGATTTGAAAACACCCTATTATTTTCAAAAACAAAACATAAATTGTAAACACCACAACACAAAATAAATTATTATGGCAAAAAAAATTCTAATAGTTGACGATTCTGAAAGCATACGCGATGTCGTTAACTTTACGCTGCAAAACGAAGGATTTGAGACCCTTGTAGGTGTAGATGGCAAAGATGCGATGAAACATCTTGACGGACAACTCATAGATTTAGTGATTACCGACTTACACATGCCTATAATGGATGGAATAGCACTAATCAAAGAGATACGTGCCATGGAAGTATATAGTAGGGTGCCAATTCTATTTCTGACCACCGAATCACAAAACGCCAAGAAAATGGAGGCTAAAGATGCTGGTGCTACTGGCTGGATTATTAAACCCTTTGTACCAGAGAAACTCATTGCAGCAATTAACAAAGTAATACGATGATGGATAACTTTAAAAAGAAATTCCTTGAGGAAGCAATGGATAACATCCACGACCTCGAGGAAGCACTTCTGCTGCTCGAAAAAGAGCCGGAGGAGAAAAGTATAATTGAACGAGCTTTTCGTGCAATGCATTCTCTTAAAGGCGGTGGTGCTATGTTTGGCTTTGAGAAAATCAGCCAACTTACACATCATCTCGAATCAATTTACGACCACATTCGTAACGGGAGAGCCAAACTGAATGAGGAAATTCTAAACATGACCTTCTCCTCCGTTGACTTTCTTAAACGCTTACTGAATGAGGATAACGAAGATGCCAAAGAGATAAAATCTGGACTTGAGCATTATATGCAACTCATAGGAGGTGTAAATAATGGAATAGAGAATGGGAAAGAGACTGCAACTAAAGGTACAACATCGGAAAACGAAGCGTCACAACAAATAAAAACCTATTTTATTTATTTTAAACCCAAGGAAGACATATTTAAGAATGGAACCAACCCACTATATCTCATTGATGAGTTGGCAAATATGGGCTCATGCTTTTCTATTCCTCGTTTAAACAAAATACCCAAGCTTGGCGAATTAGATTTAAAAAAATGCTACACATATTGGGAGGTTTTACTTGCAACGGCACAAGATCCAAGCACTATTCATGATGTTTTCATGTTTGTTGAAGACGATTGCGAATTAGAGATAACACCTGTTTATTCTGATGATTTATTTAAGAAACCAACATTACATGACTTTCTAAAAGCAGAAGCCAAAAGTACTATTGATACTGGAGTTGAAAAAATGAATCGTTTCATTGCTCAATTTGAAAATGAAGATACAGCGAATCGTAATAGCATAAATGGTGGACGTAAAGGAAAAGAAAATTCCATTGCGAGTATACGTGTTGGTAGCGAAAAACTAGATAACCTAATGAATCTAGTAAGCGAATTGGTAACTACCCAAGCAAGGCTGAGTCTCTTTACAGAAAAAAGCAATGATGGAGAATTACTTATCATTTCTGAAAACATTCAGAAGCTTACACGACAACTTCGCGATACAGCTTTTAGCATTGTACTCATACCCGTTGATAATATGGTAACACGTTTTCAACGAATGGTTCGTGATTTGTCAAAAAACATGAATAAAAGTGTTGATTTTGTTACCGAAGGAACCGAAACCGAATTAGATAAAAATATTATAGAAAGTCTTAATGACCCAATTATGCACATATTGCGCAATAGTTTGGATCATGGTATTGAAGATGGGGCCACCCGTAAAAAGAAGGGTAAAGCTGAAACCGGACGCATTCTCTTTAAAGCTTATTACAGTGGAGCCAGCGTTCACATTCAGGTACAAGACGATGGTGCAGGTATTAATCCAGACAGGATACGAAGTAAAGCTATTGAAAAAGGTCTTATTAGTGCCGAAACGGTTCTTACACGTCGCGAAATTTTCGATCTCATATTCCTACCTGGTTTCTCAACCGCTGAAACAGTAACCGATGTATCGGGAAGAGGCGTTGGAATGGATGTGGTAAAACGTAAAATAGCGGATATACGAGGTGAAGTTGAAATTGATTCGGAACCAGATAAAGGCACTACTATTACCATCAAACTTCCACTCACACTTTCAATCATTGATGGCCTTTTAGTAAAACTTTTAAACACACATTATATATTACCACTACACTCTGTAAATAAAATTTTTGCAGTACAACATTCACAAGTAGTTGACAAGTTCAATAGCGTTGTAGTTCTTGATGGTAAACAAATTCCCTACTTCTACCTTCGCGATGAATTTGATATGGTGCGGAATGATAACGATATGGAGCAAATTGTTGTAGTGAGTTATGAAGACAAACAAGTTGGGCTGGTGGTGGATAATGTTGTAGGTGAATATCAAGCGGTACTTAAATCATTAGGAAAGCATTATAAAGAACAAGATTTTATTTCAGGAGCAACCATACTTGGTGATGGAACCGTTGCACTAGTAATGGATTTAAATAAGACTATAGGCTTACTCAACAGAGGCGAGCAAAGCAAACTTAAACAAGAATAACAAATGTTATATTTAAAAAAATATAGCTTTTGCTGTCTTTTTTTAATTGCCTCAATTAGTATAAAAGCACAAGATTCGCTTATTGATAGCAAGGAAGCATTACAATTTGAAGCATCCTACACAGGTGACTTAGTGCGAAATTTTGCTGGTGGCATACGAAAAGGCAATGTATTTATGGGTTTAATAAATATCTCTTTTACTCTAAACACAAAGGCTTGTGGTTTATGGAAAAATGGTTCATTTTACACCCAACTCCAAAACACACATGGCGCACAAGGCATAACAGCCGATTATGTTGGGGACATACAATTACTATCAAATATTGAAAATGGCAACTACACCTATCTTTATCAGATGTGGTACCGGCAGGATTTCAAACGAGGATTTATACTAACAGGTATACATGATATGAATACAGAGTTTCTATACTCCGATTGGGGTGGAGCATTTACTAGTAGCTCATTGGGGATTATGCCCGCCGCTTCAATGAATATTCCCGTGTCTATTTTTCCAAAAAACATTTTCGGTACCATTATTAATTTTGAATTAAGTAATAAACTATCCATTCGTACAGGTTTTTATGATGGCGATCCTGGCAGCCTCGCTGATGATCCATTTAACTTAGACTGGAGCATGAGTAAAGAACAAGGCTTCTTTTCGGTAAGTGAACTATGGTATAAGAATGATGGCAAACTGTCGGGAACATACAAAATTGGTACTTTTTATCACACGGGTCATTTTGATGCTTTGCCAATGGCTAGTTATACCGATAGTGTTGGCCAACAAGGCAACTTTGGGGTATATGGTTTTATAGATCAAATGCTATTACCAAAAGCCGAAGACAAAGAAAAAGGACTTGCTGGTTTTCTTATTATTGGCTACGCTCCCGCTAAAGTAAATTTAGTGCCTTTATATATTGGCGCAGGTATAAATGCCATAGGCACCTGTAGTAAGCGCCCCGTTGATATTCTAGCAATGGGCTTTTCGTATGCAAGTTTATACAGCAATGAATATGAAGCTGCAATAGAATTAAACTACCAGTATCAAATCACCGAGTCATTTGGCATACAACCTGCCGTGCATTATATCATCAATCCGGGCGGATACGCTAATGAAAACAATGCCTTTGTAGGTATGTTGCGAATAAATATTGGATTCTAAGCCAATTTTTAAGCCCGCCTTTTTCTTTTAATACAATAAAGCCAAAAGCTATTAAATTGCACCCTCCTTTCATTCCAACTATGCGCCCTTGAGTCATACTAAGCATTCAAAATGTAAAAATAAGAAGTAAAGTTCAGAAAATTTACTACCTTTATTTTTAATGAAGAATAAAGGCCTCATATTGATTGTACTATTAAGCCTAGGTGCTTGCATTAAAAAGTTCGACAAACCGATGTGGGAAGCAGAGATTATTGCCCCTATTGCACAAACATCGCTCAATATTTTTAATATTGTAAATGACAGCAATCTCACTTCGCGTAACGATTCGGTACTAATCGTTTTTCGGCAAAACCTCTCTCCTCTTGTAATTGACACCCTTCTATCACTCGATGTTAAGCCATTTATTCGAAATGTAAAGCTCGATTCAATATCCTTAAATGATCAACATATTTCATATCGCCAAACGCTAGGAGAAGTTGTACAACCCTTAGGAATGGCCGATGGTACTAATTTTATAGTACTTCCACCCATCTCAAATCAAACCATTACAGATACCATTGATGGTTCAAATTATTTCAATTCGCTCGATCTTCGCTCTGGTATGATGCGTATCAAACTTGTTGATAGCTTTCCGATGAATATCACGAATATTAGTTACACCATAACAAATAAAAATAGCGGTGTAGTTGTACATACAAAAAATTACGCTAGCATTCCTAAAGGGAGTACTATATACGATTCGGCTGATTTAAGCGGTAAGCAAATTGAGGGAAAACTTATTGTCTCTTTCGTTTTCTCCATTCCATTATCATTCAATGTCACCATTCATTATTCCGATTTTGTCGATTTAACTGTCAGTTTGGTGAATCTGAAATTAAATTCTGCCGAAGCCATATTTCCATCACAAACTATTATTGATCATCAAGAAAATGTTGGTCTTTTAGATATGGGCGACCGTGAAGTTACCTTTGCTCATGTTGAAAGTGGCCGCTTACGCATTCGTGTTGTTAGTACTATTGGAGAAATTACACACTTTAGTTATTCAATACCCAATGCAAAACAAAATGGTATTCCATTTTATAAAGAAATGACACTACCCGCAGCACCACTAGGTGCTAGTATTACTGAAGAATTTATTTATGCTTTTGATAATTTTGATTTTGATTTTAGAGGAAAAGATTTAGATACATTCAATGCCTTCTTTAATCAAGTTTTAGGAAGAATAGATTCTACTGGCAATTTAGTTTACCTTACCCTTGATGATAGTGTAGATATTATAGTAGAAATACTCGATCTGAAACCTGGATATGCCCGTGGCTACTTAGGTAGCGACACCTTTGCTATTGGTCCTGCAAGCATTAATTTTCCAGAACTGCAGAAATTCAAACTCGACAGTATGCCTATTTACAGTGCCAAAATTGCACTTAATGTGGAGAATAGTCTAGGTATGCCTGGCAATATAAAAATAGGACAAGTAAAAGCAGTGAATAGTAGAACAACACGTGAAGTTTTGCTTAACACATCTTCGCTACCAGCAGTAATTTCGATAGCAAAAGCAGTTGAGGGTCCCCCCTTACATCCTGTTCTATCACGTTTTGTTCTCAGCAATCAAAATTCAAATCCAGCCAAACTTATCAGCATCCTGCCTGATAAATTTGAGTATAGCCTAAGCGTCATGACACATCCTGAAGGAAACAGCGGTCTTCGCGATGATTTTGCTTATGCATCCAATACATTAAATACATTTCTTGACATTGAAATACCATTAGCCATCGACCTAAAAGGAATTACATTAATTGATACGGTTCCTTTTCTGTCTGAAAATGTAGATGATTTAAATAATATTAAAAGAGGTATAATTAATTTCATCGTTACCAACGGCTATCCATTTGAAGCCTCTATTAATATTGAGTTCACCGATATAGACTATAAAATTCTGCACTCATTAACATCAGTAGAAAATATTGATGCAGCACCTGTCGATGCAATGTATAAGAGAGTAACAAGACCACAAATAAGCAAATTAGCATTCATTATTGATGATGCACATATTAATTATGTACTGAGTGCAAATCATGTTATCATGCGCATCAGCTTAAAAACCTCACCTGAAAATACCTTCCTTCAAATATTTACTACCTACAGCATCGATATAAAGGCTACAGGTGATTTCGACCATAAATTTAAAGGGATTAACTAAACCCAATTTAGGCAATATACAATGCAATATAATCGGGTTAAAATTGAGCATATATTATAAAACTTTTAATATACTATCGATTGCAAATCTGCGGCGGCAGAAGCAATATCCTACTATCATAATTTTGTATTAAGAGTATGGATTAAACCAAATTGACTCTGCATAATGATACACCAAAGACAAATTTCATACTAAAATACCAAAGCAGGTGGCTGAGGTGCCACATTGTGTTTTTCGCCGAGGCGAAGAAATGCATCCGCCGAGGCGGAGAAACCCCGATTTTGTAAAGCCTTTATTTCCGCGCACTACTTCGCCGCGGCGAATGCCTCAGCGTCCTGCTTTCATCAATACATAAGTGATTTGATTTCATTAAAAATCAGTAAATATCTATTTGGTTTTCGATTATGCATAATCGAAAACCTAATACCTTTTTAATATCAAATTAAGGAAATTAGAATATGGAATAAGGCAATAATTCTAAGATAAAACTAGAGTGCATAACTTACACCCAACATAAAATTAAAACGTTGTGAGGGATATTGGCTCCAATAGCAGTAACGAGAAGCCGACATGTTATTTAAATGTAAAAATGCTGAGAGTACTTTCGAGTATTTATATTCAACTTTTAAGCTTGCATCAAAAATATCATTTAACAGAATTTCAGTTTCCCCAGGAAGATATGATTTAACATAGCGTTTACCAATGGCCATTAATGATAAATCAAGAACAATTTTATTTCGTAAATTATAATGTGTTGTAAAGCTTACATCATACAATGGCTTATTCCAAGTGCGGCTTTCTTTCACCATAGTGTATTTATGAATATTACCATTCAAATAAAAGCTTAAATCTTCGGTTGCCTTGTAGGACATTTCGCCTCTAATATTTGAGTATTCAACATCGTCATAGACCACATTAAATGCATTCTCTAAATACCCTACCGAATCATTAACGAAGAAATACATACCATCAATCACCGAATAATAATAGCCAAAATCATACGTAATACGTGGGCTATAATTACCCTTAAAACCCCCAAACATACAGATTAACTCATCACTTGATTTAACATGCAAACCATGCATTACATATGGATTCTCACGTGCAATAGCTGCATAATTATTCGCTTTCCAGTTTCCTTTTACACCCATATATGGGCGCACATACCAATTCAAAACATTCTTCTCAACATAAGCAATAGGATAAGTATGTAAGCGACTACTGCCGTTCATACTTTCCGAAGTCACATCAATACCAGCATACAGTTTCCATTTACGACTAATACGACTCACATAAGGGCGAATATGAAAAATACCATTTGATAAACTATCCACATCAGGGATAAGTCTTCTATAACCGATATCAATTGCAAGCTTATTTCCTTTATAATATTTATTAAAAAGAGCTGCAACTATTAAATCCGCTTCGGTATTATTATATCTATCGGTGAAGTAATCGACACCAGTCTTTGCATCATAATCAAGTTTTGTTGAATCCTTAAAAATAATACTACGATATCTGACAGCCAAGCCCACATTATTATATTCCAATCTATTTAATTTCTTATCAAGAATGGTATCAATAAGTGCGGTATTGTATCCGTATTGATGAACATTATTATTATCATAGGCAAGAGAACCTGTTAACTCCGATGTTTTAAAAATCTTCTTTCCAAAAACGTCTAATTTATTTTCCATATAACCCGCATAGGCTTTGCTCTGGTTGGCAAGTGTTACCTTGCCTGCCGATGATTGATGAAAAGCATGCACCCCCCATTCTAGATCTTTTGAACGAAGGCTAGTAACATAAACCTCAGCCATAGGGGTAATATAATTTCCCATACCCACACGCACATAATTTCCATATATTTTTGAAACAGGTACACCCATCATTTTAGCAGCAGGTATTGGACGCACCATATAATTTGTTCGCATCTCATAAGGCACAACAAAGTAATTTACTTTTGGTCTTTGTATAATAGTATCATCCATATGAGGCAAGTCATTTATTTTACTTGCATCTGAAACCGAGGGATTGTATGGTTTCACAACATACACATCTTTTTTTATCTCTTCCTGAGCCTTTAGTAGAGAAATAGAAACAAGTAAAAGAAATGCTATATAAATTAGTCTCTTCATTCTTTTTTATCAGTCGATGTTGAAATCAAATTTTTATTTTCCTCTTTAGCAAGTAATTCTTTTTCTTTTGCAGAAGCCTCTTCAAGTATTCCATCCGTCTTGTCTTCATAATTCTCCATTACGCTTCGTAAAGTGTGAATGGCTTGAAAATCGTCCTTCTCAGCAACAAAGGCATCGGCTAAAACGATAAATGCTTTAGCTAACCAATAACGATGTGAAGAATTTAATTCAATAAAATCATAGACTTCCTTTTTACACTTTTTTATTTTAGCTTGCTTCAGAAATATTTCGGCCACTCTAAATTTACTCTCAGCACCTTCTACACTTCTTACTTCGTGTGAAACAAGAATATATTCGCTAAGCGCTTTTTCCATATCATTCTTCTCATACCACGCAGCAGCTATATTAAAATGCGCTTCGCGTTTCATCTCGGTAGTAATTTTCTCTTCATTAAGTAAACGAACAGCAAGTCTTAATATACTATCCGTTTGCTTGAGCTGAACATAGCATCTCATCTGTTGGTGAATGGCTTCTGTGATATTTGTTTTTAGTTCACTTTCATTCTCTAATCGTATATAATATTCAAGCGCCTTCGCATAATCTTTTTGCTTGTATGAATAACGAGCTGAATTTAGCAAAGCTTCTTCAGTAAACATACTCTTATCATCCGCAAGTACTCCATTAAAATCACTAGCAGCTTCAGCTTGTTTACCTGTTCTATTTAAACAATCGCCTTTATAATATCGTGCATTTACTTTAAACGCACCTTGCGGATACGCTTGAAGATAATCATCAAACATTGAAACGGCCTGATCAAATTTGCCTTTCATATACACATTCTGAGCTGCAAAATAGGTCATTGAATCGCGTTCATCGATACTCACACTAACCTCACGATTTAAATTCTTCATAAAACTCACATATCCGTCAGCATCATTCATTGCCAGGTAGATATTTTTAATTCCACCAACAGCACTGCGTTCTTCGTCACTGCCTTTATAATTATCGAGTACTTGTGTGTAGTACGAAAGTGCTTCTTTTAACTTTTCCTGGTTGTAATTTATCAATCCTAATTGCACCAAAGCTTGTGGAACATAGAAACTCTGAGGATAATCAATTACAGTCATCTTATAACGAGCAACGGCAGAATCGTTATTGCCTAAATCAAGCCAACTATCGCCTAACTCAAAACAAGCATCATCACAGTATTCTGAAATAGGATATATTGATAAAAGAGTGCGTAATGTTTCTATTTTACTCATGTGTTTGTTTTGAACGCCAAGCGTAAAGGCTTTCTGAAAAGTTGCATAATCGGGTTCAAAAGCAGCAAGCTTGATTGAGCGATCATAAAAATCAAGCGCTGAAACATAATCTGTTTTCACATAATAACAATCACCAATACGATTAAAGGCATCCGCTTTTTTCTTTGCACTAGCCACTTTATAGTCAATAAATTTTCGGAACCACACCACAGATTCGGTATATAGCTTCTTATTAAAAGTTGCATAGGCTATACCATACACTGCATCTGGATACTCAACTCGATCGAGTACACCAGCACTTCCAAAAAACTGATTGTAATTTATAATGGCCTCATCATAATTGGTCTGCCTGTTTAATATTTCAGCCTTCCAAAAATACGCCAAGGGTTTAATTGTCTTATTATAATTACCAGCATTTATCGATTTATTAAGCAATGTCAGCGCTTCAACCATGTCTCCATCAGTATAAAACTCAAGCGCTCTATAATAGGTAATACGTTGATATGCTTCAGCCAAATCCTCATTACGTTCTTTTACATTTTCAATAGAAGCGAGCGCATCCTTATAATTTCGTGTATTTGTATATGCCAACACTAAATATTTATATGCAACATCGGTTTTATCTGATGCTGGATAAAGCTTAACAAAACTACTTAGTGACTCAATAGCATCATTAAAGGGGGAATACGAGAGTTCAAAAGTCACCAATGCATAATTCAAGTGTGCATCTCTTCTCAAAACAGGATCGGCATCTAAGCGTGAAGCACTACCAAATGCTAAACGAGCTTTGTCTTTTTGATTCAGCTTAATATAACAATCGCCCAAATGCACCAATGCATTTTGACTTAATGCTGTGGTATCATTCGCAATATCTTCAAAAAAACCAGCAGCAACATCGTATCGTTTCATTCTATAATTTGCATAGGCCAAACGATACTTATCAGCTGCAGTAAGATTCTTGCTGCCTTTCATGAAAATATCAAAATAGTAGAGGGCGGTATCATACATCAATTTCTCATAAAACGCTTCGCCTATGATGCGTGCCACTTCTGGTTTTCTCTTTTCAACCATACTATCCAGCAATGGAGGCGCATATTGAATAATATCATCAAACTTCTTCTGGAAATAATAAATATGCGTTATATAATAAGGTACTAGCGTCTTAAATGTCTCATCCTCTTTAATCCTCATAAAACCATTTAATGAAGTTTGATAGTTCTTCTGATCGTATGCAATATGAGAATAGTAATATATAGCGGGAATAGCATGCTTTGTATCTTGATTAAGTATCTCAAAAAGATAGACTCTGGCTTCATTATATTTTTTGCGCATAAAAAGCGAATGTCCCATTTTTAAAGACCATTCGGCAGATTCCTCAGTATTTAAATAGTAACGATCAACTTTAGATAGCCACTCAACGGCATTCTGAAATTTCTCATTTCTATATTTTGCACGCCCCATTTCAAAATAGGCATGATTCACTAAAAGACTACCTGGATTTTGTTCAATAAATTTAGATACGAGGTACTCAGCATCAACATTAAATAGATTTACAGCACAAACCGCATGGTAATATTCAGCCTCTACACGCAAATCGCAGGGCCTATCCTTCAATTGATTAATAACATTGGAAAAATGATGCTGGGCGGGAACATACTTCTCACTCTCAAACAATGCACGTGCTTTATCAAATTCGGCAGTAGGCGATAAGCTCACAAGAGTTTGCTGCGTATAAGCAACGAACGAGCTAATAAGAAGTAAAAATATGAAACTGAATTGTTTGAAGCCAAACATGTACCCTTGTTTTTTTTTGCTAAAAATAAACATAATAAGATGATGAACTCTCTTATTGATTGTTTTTTAATTAACAGGCAATTGTTAGTAAGTCGAGAAATAGTAACGAGTGATCCGCCGAGGCGTGTTTGATTAGTGACGAGTGATTTCTCATCTCAATCTCCATTATATAACAAAATTTAGTAAATTTGCATAAAGGGAGTTCATGAAAGTATTTGAAACAAGGCGCATTAAGGAGCTAGATGCTTACACAATTAAGCATGAGCCTATTAAATCAATTGATTTGATGGAGCGCGCTTCTGAATCCATTGCTCACTGGATAATAGAACGCTATGATGCAAATACTCCCTTTCTGGTTTTTGCTGGACCCGGGAATAATGGCGGTGATGCCATGGCTTTAGCTCGTATCCTGCTTAGTAGAGGGTTTACAAATGTGCAACTTGCACTTCTTAAAAATGGACTAAAATACTCTGACGATTGTAATCAAAACCGAAAGCGCTTAATAGAGGAAGCAATGTTAAGTATCAAGGAGATTTCAGTTACTGGAGATTTCCCTAAAATAAATTCAAATCAAATTATTATTGATGGACTCTTTGGCTCAGGTTTGAATAGACCCTTAGAAGGTTTAGCGGCAGAGCTTGTTAGGCATATCAATGCATCTGGAGCGCAAGTTATCTCCATTGATATTCCATCAGGACTTATGGGTGAGGGTGAGGATAATGAAAACAACAATACAGATCATACCATACGAGCTACACATTGTTTATCGTTTGAATTTCCCAAGCTGGCATTTCTTTTTGCCGAGAACGAAAAATATATCGGGGTATGGCATCTATTAAAGATTGGCATAAATAAAGAGTGTATTAACGAAACAGATACGCAATATTTTTTCACACAAGAAAAAGATATTCTCCCAATCATTCATAAACGCGATCAATTTAGCCATAAGGGGACCTATGGTCATGCCTTACTTGTTGCTGGGAGTATCGAAAAAATTGGCGCAGCTATTCTATCATCACGAAGCTGTATGCGCAGTGGCGTAGGTTTGCTAACAACACATATCCCATTTACATGCCATAGCCTATTAATGGAATCAACACCAGAGCTAATGACTAGTTTAGATGCATCAGACATAGAATTCACTGTAACGCCCGACACATCACGATATGATGCTATTGGAGTTGGGCCTGGTATTGGCACTTCAAAAAACACACAAAAGGCATTAAGTGAGCTAATAAGCTGCAAAAAGCCCATGATCATTGATGCAGATGCTATTAATATTTTAGCTGAGAACAAAGAATGGCTAAAAAAAATTCCACCGCAATGCATATTAACGCCTCACCCAAAAGAATTCGAACGTTTGGCAGGCAAAACAAAAAATGGTTTTGAGCGCATGCAATTATCGCGTAGTATGGCATCAGAATACAATATTATCATTGTACTAAAAGGTGCATACACCCTTATTGCATGCCCTGATGGTTCATGCCATTTTAATAGTACCGGCAACTCTGGTATGGCAACAGCTGGTAGTGGCGATGTTCTTACCGGTATCATTCTTTCTTTACTAAGTCAAGCATACGAACCAAAACATGCAGCAATATTGGGTGTATATTTACACGGGTTGGCGGGTGATTTTGCTGCTCAGAAAATAGGCCAGGATTCAATGATAGCTTCAGATATCACGGATCACCTTGGAGAAGCATTTAAACATATTCGTTTAATAAAATAAAAAATCACCTGTCAAACTATCAACTTTGTGTCACTACCAATATGATTCATTAGAATTATCAAACTCCCTTTAAAAATTAAATTTCTTTCAAGGCGGCAACTAAATACTCCCAAAACTCTAAAACACTTTGGATATGCACCTTTTCGTCGGGAGAATGAGGGTGTGCAATGGTTGGACCAAACGAAATCATTTCCATATTTGGGTACTTAGAGCCAATAATACCACATTCTAAGCCAGCATGTACAACACGAACCACAGCATCTTTATTGAATAATTTTTTATGTGTTTGTTGCATCGTTTTAACTAATTGCGAATTAAAATTTGGCTGCCAACCCGGATACGATCCGCTGTAGCGAGTTTGGTAACCTGCTAAATCAAATACAGCTGTAATACGATTACGTATAGCTTCTTTGGCTGTATCTTGAGAGCTACGTGCCAAATTATGTATTTCAATACTATCGCTCGTTGTCTTTACTATCCCCAAATTATTTGATGTCTCAACTACCGAGGGCATATCTTGAATCTTGCGAATAACACCGTGCGGTAGCGCATATATCACGTTCAATAAATCCTGACATGTATCTTTATCAAGAACGTTTGTTGGCATTTCACACTCTTCAAGCTGAATATGAAAATCTGGTTCTATTTTCCCTATTTCATTTTTTATTATTGTCTCAAAAGAACGAATTTCATTCATAAAGAAATCGGAGCTTTTATTTGGCAACACGAGGCTTACAAAAGCTTCACGAGGCAAAGCATTCCGGAGATTTCCGCCATTGAATGTTGAAATCAATACATCATGTTCTCGACAGAGAGGCCATAGTAAGCGAGCCATTATTTTATTTGAGTTGCCTCTTCCTAAATGAATATCTGAGCCTGAATGACCGCCTAGCAATCCGCGTATACTTATTTTATATGATTTTGCATCTATTGGAACTTTTGCAGGAACATTTTTTTTGCTTCCTGTAACGTTTATCCCACCAGCACAACCAATGCAGAGTTCACTCATTTCTTCAGTATCCAGATTTAATAGAACTGAGCCTTTCAATACGTCAGATTCTAATCCATTTGCTCCTGTCAAGCCAGTTTCTTCATCAATAGTTAACAGTGCTTCAATAGGACCATGTGCAATATCTTTAGCTTCAAGAATAGCAAGAATAGCGGCAACCCCAATACCATTATCGGCACCTAATGTAGTGCCAGTTGCCTTTAGCCACTCACCCTCTATACGAGGCACAATAGGATCTGTATCGAAATTATGAGGACTGTCTGAGTTTTTCTGAGGAACCATGTCTATATGTGCTTGTAAAACAACAGTCTTGCGTTTCTCCATTCCTTTACTTGCAGGTTTACGCATAATGATATTACCTACTGAATCAAAACAACATTCAACACCATGCTCTTTCGCAAAAGTCTGAATAGCCATAGAGAGTATTTGTTCTTTTTTAGATACATGTGGAATGCTGCAAATCATAAAGAAATGCTTCCATAAGATGGAGGGTTGTAGGTTTTTCATAGAAAATTAAAAAATCAGTTGTGTCCCAAAAATCGCAAATAAAAACGAGATTAGCAACTTAATTTTTTTGTAATGCCGGATAGCGTTTTTTTGGCTATATTTTGGTTAAAACGCAGTTTTATAATGACTTATAATGATATTACCCCCTTTCCCCCATGAGAG